>CANNEJ010000189.1 GCA_947503585.1 Anaerolineales bacterium
ATGCGGCGCGGCCGCAGCCGCATCCGCCAAGCGCTGCGTGGTTTGTGCCGCAGCGCTGCCGCCTGAACCCCGGCTAACCGTAAAGCGCAGCGGCGACCCAACCAGCGGCTTCGGGCTGGCGCGCGGCGCGCTGGGCAGCGGCCCGACGCTGCCCATCCCGCTGATTGTGGGGGTGCTGCTGCTGCTGATCACAATCGGGCTGCTGCTGATCCTGTTTGCGCAGGGCATCAACCCGTTTGTGGAGCCAACGCCAACCGTCACGAGCACGCCCACGCTGCAGCCAACATTCACCGCGCAACCCACCCGCACGCCAACCTCCACACCCACCAGCACGCCACTGCCGCCGCTGGTGCACAAGGTGCAGGAAGCGGACAGCTGCATCCGGCTGGCGGCAATTTACAACGTGGCAGTCCAGAGCATTTTGCAGTTGAACAGTTTTGCGCAGGCCTGCCCGCTGTATGTGGGGCAGGAGGTGCTGGTGCCGCAGCCCACGCTCACGCCCGTGCCCACCGGCACCAGCACGCTGCCCGCGCCGCAGCTCACGCAAGAGTCGCGCCCCACCCACGCCGTGCTGCCCGGCGAGAGTCTCTCCAGCATCGCCGCGTTGTATGCCATCAACTTCAATGTGCTGGCCGAAGTGAACGGCAAGCTGCCGCCCGATTACGCCATCAGCATTGGCGAGGTGCTGCGCATTCCGCTGGATGCGCCCGCACCCACCGCCGGGCCGACGCCCACCGCCACCGCGCTGCCACCGTACAATGCGCCGCGCCTATTGGTGCCCGCCGATGGCGCAGCGATATCGCAGATTGACCAGACCGTGGCACTGCAATGGGCCTCAGTTGGCCTGCTGCGCGCCAATGAGGTGTACTTGATTACGGTTGAGGATGTGACCGCCAATAACGCCAGGCGCCTGGAGGCCACCACGCTCACCACGCGCTACATTGTGACGGTGGAGATGAAGCCGTTTGAAGCCGTGCCACACGTGTTCAAGTGGAAAATTGTGACCGCGCGGCAGACCGGCGTGACTGGTGACGGACGCACATTGTACGAGCCGGCCGGTGCCACAAGCGCAGAGCGCACGTTTACGTGGACGGGCATTGGCATCGTGCCAACTGTGACCCCCGCGCCCTAACTGCTGCCACGCCCGCAGCAGCTGCCGCCGCCCTTCGGCAGCAGTTATTCGTCCAGCAGCGTAACCGGCTCCTGATAGAAGCGCACGTTGCGCCGCACCAGCTTCTCAGCCACCATTTGTTCCAGCCACGCAGACTTATGTGCCAATGACTCCGGCGACTTCAACATCGCCAGATCCGCGTTTAAGCGCAGGATACGGCCGGGGATTACAAAGCGCGTGATGCCGGCGGGCAGCAGCTCGCCGGTGAGCGCGGCGCGCAACACCTCGGCCACTCGGAACTGCGGGAACACCACCAGCAGTGCCATGCCGGGCACTTCGGCGCGCAGCGAATCCATGTGTGTGTTGAGCGTGCGCGTGACGGAACCGGCCGCCGAGTAGGCCGCCACCAACGCGTTTAGCGCCTGCAAGGCGCTGTAGCCGGCTGCGGCGCGCACCAGGTAGCCCTGCCCGTCTGCGCCGGTTAAGTTGCATAGTGCCGCGCGGCTGTCGAGCGCTGCTTGCATGGCGGTGCTGGCCGCCGGTTCAATTTGCGCTGCGCGCACGCCGCCAAGCAACGCCAGCAGCTCGGGCTGCGCCACGCCGGAAACCGCGTGATACCAGGTGTGCAGGCGCAGGCTGGGATCGTCGCTGCGCACAAGCTGCACCACAATGTGCGGATAGCCAAGCTGCTGAAACGCCTTGGTGCGCGTGGCGCCATCGAGCACCACGTAGCGCCCGTTGGATTCCGCGGTGACGGGCGGGTTCACCAGCACGCTCTCGGATGCCAGGCGCACTGCGAGGTCTGCAGCGCGCGCCGCATCAAAATGTTCATGCGGCACAACATCTTCAAGCGCGACCACCTTCAGGCTTAGCGCAGCGCCCGCAGGTTGGCGCTGGCGCAAGAGCTCGAGCATCTGCTTTAGCACGCGCTCCACCGCGTGGCGCGGCGGCAGGCTGGCCGTGCTAAACGGTGCGGGCAGCACCTTTAAATTTGGATGCCCCGCCTGATCCGCGCCGGTTGGCATACGCACCGCAGCCTGCGCCAGCCGGCCACTGGCAAGCGCAGCGCGCAGGGCGTCCAGGTTCACCACTTCCGCACTGCCGGTGTTGAGCAGCACAGCATGCGCCCGGCAGTGCTCCAGCTGCGCCGCGCCAATTACATGCCGCGTCTCCGCACCCAGCGGCAAATGCAGGCTGATGAAATCACTGCGCTCTAAAAGCTCGTTTAGCTCCAGCAGTTCCACTTCCGGCTCAAGCGCCAGCTCTGAAGTGAGGCGCGGTTGATGCACAAGGATGTGCATGTCAAAAGCACGGGCGCGGTGCAGCACTTCCTGCCCGGTGGCACCCAGGCCGATGATGCCAAGCGTGCTGCCCGCCAGTGCGCTGCCGCGCGCATGCGCCAGAGAAAGCAGCGCCTCCAGTGTTTGCTCGGCCCGCGCCAGAGTTAGCGCGGCCGGCACGTTCAGCACCGCAATGCCTTGCGCGCGCGCCGCACTCACGCTGACGTTCGCCAGCGATGCGCCCAGCACTGCCAGCGCCGCCAGCCGGTAGCCATATTCAATGGTGCGGCCGGAGACGCGGCTGGCACTGTCTACAATCAGTGCCTGATATCCGCCAATGCGCGCCTCCACATCTGCGGGCGGGAGGCCGGGCCGGTAATCCACGCGCACGGCAGCGCGCAACAGCTGCAGGCTGGCAGCATCAAGCTGTGTCGTGACCAGTATGCGCACGTCGTCAGTGGACATTTAGCGCAGACCCGAGCCCCGTTGCATATTTTTTTGCACTGCCAGTTTCATCATGCAAGCATTTTCAGGTTGTGCGGATCGTACAGCGGTTCCGCCGCAACTGTAACCGGATAGCGCACGCCAAAATACTCCACCTGCAACGCGCTGCCGGTTTGTGCATATTGCGGCGGAAGATAGGCATACGCAATCCGGCGCTGCACACTATGGCCAGTGTTGGCACTGGTGACAAACCCGATTGCCTTTCCGTTGGCAAGCACGGGCTCTTTACCAAGCGCGCTGCCGTCCGCACTGTCAAAAGTGAGGCAGCACAGCCTGCTTGCCAGCGGCCCGGCCTTGGCCTGCTGCAGCGCAGCCCGCCCCAGAAACTCGCCCTTTTGCAGCCGCACCGTCCACCCCAGGCCCGCACTGTAGGGATCATGTTCGATATCAATGTCCGTGCCCCACAGCCGGTAGCCTTTCTCCAGCCGCAGCGAATCAAACGCGCCGCCCCCGGCAGCGATGCAGCCGTGCTGTTGGCCGGCCTGCCACAGCGTGTCCCAGAGTGCCAGCCCGTACTCGGTGCGCGCGTAAATCTCCCAGCCCAGCTCGCCCGCGTAAGAAATGCGCAGCGCCAGCGCCGGCGTCATGCCGATGGTGACGGACTGCGCGCTGAAGTATGGGAACGCAGTGCCGGACACGTCCGCGTCGCACACCTGCGCCAGCACCGCGCGCGCACGCGGCCCCCACAAACCGATCGCAGTGTAGGCGGAGGTTTCATCAGTGATGGTGACCGAGCCGTCCTGCGGCGCATGTGCGCGCAGCCACGCCAGATGAATGGGGCCGCTGCTGCCGCCGGTCAGCACCCAAAAACAATCGGGCGCCAGGCGCGTGATGGTGAGGTCCGCGACGATGCCACCATGCGCGGTGCACAAGCAGGTGTAAACCACCTTGCCAATCGCCACATCAATTTGATTGGTGGCGACGTAGTTCAAAAACTTCAGCGCACCCGCGCCGCGCACTTCAATTTTTGTAAATGGATGCAAATCAAACAAACCGCAGCGGGCGCGCACGGCCAGATGCTCCGCGCCCTGAATGGGCGACCAGTACTGCGCATCCCAACCGCTGCGCTCGCGCACCGCAAACTCCTGCAGCAGGGGCGCATTGGCGCCAAACCATTGCGGCCGCTCCCAGCCCGCAGCCTGAAACATCACCGCCTGCTGCGCCACCAACCGCGCGTGATACGGGCTCAGGCGCACATTGCGCGGGAACTCCATTTGCTGCAGCGGATGAATGACATCGTACACCTCGCGGTAGTTTTGCGCGCCGCGCGCACGCACGTATGCCGGCGCGTGCTGGTGCGGATGAAAGCGATTGATGTCAGCTTCATGCAAATCCATGCCGGGATTGCCGTCCATC
>CANNEJ010000190.1 GCA_947503585.1 Anaerolineales bacterium
GCCGCGCGCATTTGTGCTTGCAACCGGCTGTGCGTTCGCTGCGTCAGATGTTACCGAAGCATTGTTGACCCATGATTTGCGCCACTTCTTGATATTGGAGCCTGGAGCGGTGTTGGCAACTGCACCAACCCGGCCGCCGGCTGATTGCGATCCGCAAGCCGCCGAGATTACGAGCTATGCAAACTCCGAGGTTCGAATTGCGGTACAAGTTGCTGCGCCTGCTTACCTGATGTTGGCGGATTCGTTTGCGCCAGGCTGGCGCGCATACGTGCAGGGTGCGCCAGGCACGGCGCCGGTCGAGGTTCCAGTGCTGCGCGCCGACGCAAATTTCCGGGCGGTCCTGCTTCAGCCGGGTGCACAATCTGTGCGCTTCAAGTACAGCCCGGATGCTGTGAAGCTGGGTGGTTTGCTTTCCTGTACGGCGGTTATGGTCCTGGTGGACGCACCGTCCGCCAGTGCCGGCAGCATCTGGCGCAGCGCGCGTGGCGCGCAACAGCCTGGCGCCAATGGGCTTCAACTTACTAAATCGGGCAATTGATTTTGTGTTTGCGGCTTACTACTTGCGCGTGTTGGGACCGGGTGCGGCCGGGGATTACACCACCGCAATTGTGCTGGTGGGCTGGTATGAAATTTGGACCAACTTTGGCTTGAACGCGTGGCTAACGCGCGCGGCTGCGCAAGACTTGCCGGGCGCCAACCGCTATTTCTCAAACAGCAACATTTTGCGCATCGCATTGGCTGGCTTGAGCATGCCCGTATTTTTGGGCGCCGTCTTTTGGTATCAGGCCGGCACTGGTGCGCTGGGCGCCGAAACTGTGCTGGCAGTTGCACTGCTGGCCGCGGGTATGTTCCTTTCTTCGCTGTCGAGCGGGCTAACGGCGCTGTTCTATGCCTACGAGCAGGCCGAGGTGCCAGCGGCAGTATCAGTGGGCACAACGCTGCTCAAGGTGTTGTGCGGCACCGCAGCGCTCGTACTGGGCTACGGCTTTGTTGGCCTGGCTGGCGTCAGCATTATTGTGAACGCATTCACGCTCCTGATTTTGGCGGCCTATGCGCGCCTTAACTTTTTTGTGCCACGCGCCGAATACACTCCGGCGCTGCAGCGCACAATGATTGTTGAGTCATTTCCATTAATGCTCAACCACCTGCTTGCCACGCTGTTCTTCAAGATTGATGTGCCGCTGCTGCGCACGCTGCGCGGCGATGCCGAGGTGGGGCGCTACGGCACCGCCTACAAGTTCCTGGACGCATTCAATGTCATCCCGTCGTTTTTTACCTTCGCGCTGTTTCCGCTGCTCAGCCGGCAGGCACAGCATGACCGGCCCGCAATGCTGCGCACTTACCACTTTGCCATCAAGCTGCTGACGCTGGTGGCCCTGCCGGTGGCGGCCGCGGCATGGTGGCTGGCTGCGCCGCTGGTGGGGCTGCTGGGCGGACAGGCGTACCTGCCGGACGGCGCCCTTGCGCTGCAGCTCATGGCACTCTCCATGCCGTTTGGCTGGATCAACAGCGTCACCAACTACCTGCTGGTGGCGGCGGGCCAGCAGCGCGCGCTCACGCGCTGCTTTGCGGTAGCGGTGCTCTTCAATTTGGGCGCCAACTTGCTGTTCATTCCGCGTTATGGGTTTCTGGCTGCGGCTGTGATCACCATCTTCTCTGAGCTGGTGGAGGGCGCGGCTTTCCAGTACTTTGTTTACCGCCACATTGCGCCGACACCGTGGCTGCGCTTGTTTGGGCGGGCAGGCATGGCAGCGGCCGCCATGCTGGCAGGCTTGTGGGTGGGGGCGCAGCTGCACGTGGCGCTGGGGCTACTGCTGGCTGCTGTTGTTTATGTTGGCGCGCTGATAGCGCTGCGTGTATTTGACGAATGGGAGCGAGCACAACTGCAGGCTGCGCTGCCGCCGGCTTTGCGCGTGCTTGTGAAAGTATAATGACTCCTTCGCCTAACAATTATGTGACCTTATGAGCATTATCCGCATCGAAGAAATTGCGCAACATGCCGGCCAAACTGTCACGCTGCAAGGCTGGGTGTACGCGCGCACGGACAAGGGGCGCCTGCAATTTTTGCAAGTGCGCGACGGCACGGGCATTTTGCAGTGCGTTGTGTTTCAAAAGGAAGTGGCGCCTGAGATGTTCGATGTTGCGCGCCAACTGACGCAGGAGTCTGCCGTGGTGCTGACTGGAACCGTGCGGGCGGATGAGCGCGCACCGGGCACCCCGGGCGGATTTGAGCTGGGCGTGACTGAGTTGCATGTGGTGCAGCTGGCTGGCGAATACCCGATCTCTCCAAAAGAGCATGGCGTTGAGTTTCTGATGGACCGGCGCCACTTGTGGATTCGGTCAGCGCGCCAGTGGGCGGTGCTGCGGGTGCGCGCCACCATCATGCGCGCCATTCGCGAGTGGCTGGACAGCCACGGTTATCTGGAGATGACAACGCCCATCATCACGCCCAATGCAGCCGAGGGCACTTCAACACTTTTCGAGATTGATTACTTTGGCAAGACATCCTATCTTGCGCAAACCGGCCAGCTTTACAACGAGGCAAACATTGGCGCGTTCGGTCGTGTGTACTGTTTTGGGCCTACTTTTCGGGCGGAGAAGTCCAAGACGCGCCGGCACCTGACGGAGTTTTGGATGGTGGAGCCGGAGGTCGCTTATTGTGATTTGGACGGCCTGCTGCAGATTGAAGAGCAGTTTGTGAGTCATATTGTTCAAACCTGCCTGCGCGAGCGGGCCGCCGAGCTGCGTGTGTTGGAGCGTGACTTGACGCTGCTTTCCAAAGTAAATCCGCCGTTTCCGCGCATCACTTACGATGACGCTGTGCAGCGCCTGCAAAAACTGGCAGTGGAAAGCAGTGACCCGGAGCAGGCAGCGCAATTAAAAATGGAATGGGGCGGCGACTTTGGCGCGCCGCATGAGACCGCGCTTGCCGCGCAATTTGAGCAACCGGTTTTTGTGACGCATTACCCCACGATTGTGAAAGCGTTTTACATGACGCCCATGGCTGGCCGGCCGGAGGTGTGCAACAGCGCCGACATGCTGGCGCCCGAGGGTTTTGGCGAAATCATCGGCGGCTCCGAGCGCATTCATGACCACGATGTGCTGCTTGCGCGCATTCAGGAGCACGGGCTGCCGGCCGAAGATTACGCATGGTATTTGGATCTGCGCCGTTTTGGCAGTGTGCCGCACGCCGGCTTCGGGCTCGGCGTAGAGCGCACGGTGGCATGGATTTGCGGCCTCGAGCACATCCGTGAAGCCAGCCCCTATCCGCGCATGCTGCAGCGCAACACGCCGTAGGCCGGCATAGTTAAATGACGGACCTCGCGCAGCAACGCGCGCTGGCCCGGCACCTGCTGGACGAGCGCAGTGCCGCCGATGCAATGGCCGCTTATTACGCGCTCGAGCATGCTGCATCGCGCACGCGCCTCTTTCTGCACTACGCGGACGGCGGGCGGGTGGACGGCGTGCTTGTCCGCTCCCAGACCGGCGCGGACTTGTTTCGGCCGCTGGTGATGTTGCGGGCGCCCGACCCGAAGGCCGCAGTGCAATTGTTGCAAGCCGGCTTGCAGCCCGGCCGGCCGTACTATCTGGTGCTGCCATCAGAGCTGGGCGCCGTTGCCTTCCGCGAGCTTGAAATCACCGACCTGCAGCTGCTGTGCCAGTACGTTTTGTATGCGCACCAATTCAAGCCACTCATCAATGTGCTGGTCCAGCGCGCGGCCGGTTCCGATGGTGCGCTGCGCTACGAGATCCGTGCGCAGGATCGCGTGCGCGCATGGGCTGGAGTCAACTGGCGCAGTGATTATTTTGCAGAAGTGTATGTGGAAGTGGAACAGGCAGTGCGCGGCCGCGGCTGGGGGCGGGCGGTGGTCGCGGCGCTCGCCAAGGAGCTGCTCGGCGCCGGTGTGCAGCCGGTGTATTCTGTGGCGCAGGGCAACCACGCTTCTATAAAGCTGGCGGAGGCGCTTGGGTTTGTGGATAATGGCAATCGTGAACTTGCCGGCTTTGCAAACCTCCCGGCCGAATCATGAATTGTGAAATGGACTCTGCGCTGCAGCGGTGCTTGCGTAAAAAGTTGTTGGGGCTGGCTGTGCGCGCGCGTGTGGCTGGCTGCCCGCCCGCGGTGTTGGCGGCCGCGCTGACCATGGCGGATTGAGATGGTTCGCCACAGTTTACATTTCCGCGCGGTTTCTTGTGGGGCACAGCCACGGCTGCGCATCAAGTGGAGGGCGGCGCCGCT
>CANNEJ010000191.1 GCA_947503585.1 Anaerolineales bacterium
AGCCAGTAGGGCGCGGGCGCCACGCGCACATCCTCCAGCAGCAGCGCGGTGAAGCGCGGGTTGAGCGCGGGCGCTGCAATCTGCACCAGCGGCATGGGCTGGCCGGCCGCGCGCGTGGGCACGCTGCGCCATGGCAGGCGCACGCTGGCGCCGGTTAGCGCGGCAATCTCGCGCGCCACGCCCAGCATGCTGGCATTGCGCGCCATGTTGGGCGTGATCGCAATCTCAAACACCACATCACCAATGTAGTCGGCCAGGGGCGTGCCGGCCGGCGGCCCATCGGCATCAAACAAAATTACGCCTTCATGCTCCTCGGAGATGCCCAGCTCTTTTTCCGAGCACACCATTGAGTAAGACTCGAAGCCGCGGATTTTGGCGCGCTTCAGGCGCATCAACTCCCAGCCGGGCTTGTGGCCGTCATACAGCTGCGCACCCTCGCGCGCGTATGCCACGCGCAGCGGCACCGGCAGCGGTCCGCTGCCTTTGTACGCAAACAAATTCGGCGCGCCGGTCAGCACCGTGTGCTCGCGCTCGCCGTCATGCAGGCGCACCAGCACCAGCCGCTCGGCATCGGGGTGCGCGTCCACCTGCGTGATGTGCGCCACCACAATTTTGTCGCGCTCCCACGCCAGCCCGCTGTGCTTGGCAGACCCTGCGCCCGCCGGCTGCGCCAGCCCGATGTAGTGCAGCGCCTCCACCTCCAGCCCCGCAAATGTAAGGCGGTGCGCCAGCTCGTGCGGCGGGAGCGTGATGTCCACATAATCTCGCAGCCAGGATAAAGGTGTGCGCATAATCTTTGCTTAGCCGTATGGCAGGTGCGTTGGCATGCAGCCTAGAACTGCTGCAGGAAGCGCAGGTCGTTGCCCCAAAAGTAGCGGATGTCTTTGATGCCGTACTTGAGCATGGCAATGCGCTCCGGTCCCATGCCAAATGCAAAGCCGGTATATTCGGCCGGGTCATAGCCGCCGTTCTGCAGCACCTTGGGGTGCACCATGCCGCAGCCCAAAATCTCCAGCCAGCCCGCCTGCTTGCATACCACGCAGCCGCTGCCACCGCACAAAAAGCATTCCACATCCATCTCGGCACTGGGCTCGGTAAACGGAAAGTACGAAGCGCGAAAGCGCGTGCGCGTCTGCGCGCCAAACATGCGCCGCGCAAAATCCGTGAGCGTGCCCTTCAGGTCCGTGAAGCGGATGCCGCGGCCCACCGCCAGCCCCTCCACCTGGTTGAACTGAATTTCTGAACGCGGGGTGATTTGCTCGTAGCGGTAGCACATGCCGGGCAGCACTACGCGGATGGGTTCCGGCGCGTACTCGCGCATGGCGTGGATCTGGCCCGGCGAAGTATGCGTGCGCAGCAAGCTGCCGCTGGTGGTGGTGTGAAATGTGTCCCACATGTCGCGCGCCGGATGGTGCGGCGGAATGTTGAGCAGCTCAAAATTGCAGGCTTCGGTTTCCACAATGGTGGTATGAAATGTGTCCCACATGTCACGCGCGGGATGGTGCGGCGGAATGTTGAGCAGCTCAAAATTGCAGGCTTCGGTTTCCACATCGCGTGAGCGATAGATCTGGAAGCCCATCTGCGCCCAGATGGCGCAGATTTGGCGCAGTGTTTGCGTGGCAATGTGCAGGCGGCCGCGCGCTGCGGGGCGGCCGGGCAGGGTTACATCCAGCGCGCCGGCTTGCAGGCTGGCAGCCAGGCCGCTTTCGCGCAGCGCTGCGGCATGCGCAGCGTGCGCCTGCTCCAGCTGCAGCCGCAGCGCATTGGCGCGCTGCCCGGCCAGCGGGCGCTCGGCGGCCGGCAGCTGCCCCAGGCCGGCCAACGCCAGCGCCACCGCACTGCGCTTGCCAAGCCAGGCAGCCTGCCATGCGCGCAGTCCGGCTTCAGCGTCAATTGCGTGCAGCGCAGCCAGCGCTGCTTGTTCCACCTTGGAAAAATCCTGCTCCATCTTGATCACACTCCACTGCCGCGCCTGCGCCCGGCGTAAATAAAAACTCCCGCCCCGGTGAAGGGACGGGAGCTGCTGCCCCATGGGACCACCCGACTGAGCCCTGCCGGGCCCGCTTTCCTGCCCGGCGCGCGCCCGCTTACTTTGCTCCGGCGCAGCTGTTAATTTGTCCGGGTGCGCTAATTATACCTGCGCAGTTTCCGCCGCGTTTATTTTTCCTTGGCGTGATAGCTGCCGTCCCAGTCGGCGCCCGGCGGCTCTTCTATGTAGTGCTCGATGCGCTCTTCATACATGTCATAGAGTTTTCTGAGGCCCACGCCCGGCTCCACGCACAAGCCCTCCGGCTCCAGCCCGCGGCACTCCGTAATTTTTTTGCGCGCCCCGTCCCAGTCCTGTGTGCGAAACAGGCGCAGCATCTCAATATGCGCTTCCTCAAGTTTGAGAAACTCGGGCGTCTTCGCAATTTCCGGCTCGCCCAGCAGGGTGAAGGAGTGCAGCGCCTCGGTCTTGCCCTTCACCACCACCTTGTCTATCTCCAGCGCTGCAAACTGCGGCGCCAGCGCGCGCGTAGCCTCGCCCACCACCAGCACAATGCCATATTGCTTCGAGCTGGACTCCAAACGCGAAGCGACGTTTACGGAGTCGCCCATCACCGTGTAATTGAAGCGCGTATCCGAGCCCATGTTGCCCACCACAGTGGCGCCGGTGTTCATGCCAATGCCGGCGCGCAACGGCAGATGCTTGCGATTGGCAGCGACCGCGGCCGCCTCGAAGGTTACGTTCAGCGGCTTGAGCAGCCGGTTGAGTGCCACCGCACAAGCGCAGGCATTGGTGGCATGCTCCGCATCATCCAGTGGCGCGTTCCAAAAAGCCATGATGCAGTCGCCCACATACTTGTCGATGGTGCCGTTATGGTCTTGAATCACATTGGTCATGGGCGTCAGGAATTTGTTGATGTAGCCCACCAGCCCATGCGCGTCGAACAATTCCGAGATACCGCTGAAGCCGCGGATGTCCGAGAATAGAATCGTCATCTCGCGTTCTTCGCCGCCCAGCTGCAGCTTGGAGGGGTCCTTGGCCACAATTTCCACCATCGCCGGGGAAAGGTAGGCCGAGAACGCGCCCTTGATCTCCTGGCGCTTCTTTGCCTCGGTAGCGGCGCGCTCCACGGTTGGCACAGCGTAAGAGAGCACCATGGCCACCAACGGGCCGGCCACCGCCACCACAGTGTTGAGGCGCGAAAACAGCAAATAGCTGCCCGCTAAGTAGCCCACAATTAACACGGCCAGCAGCGCCAGGCCAATGGCCAGCTTCTCGATGCGCGTCAGCGCCACCGCCAGCAAGCCCACGATCAGTGCAATCAGTGCGCCCAGATTCGGGGGGTACGTGATTATGTAATCGCCATGGATGATGGTGTCGATGGCGTGCGCCCCGACCTCCACCCCCGGCGTCTGGGTGGAGCTGCTGGCTGAGAGAAACGGTGTGGGCCAGATATCCTGCAGCGACGGGCTGGTAGCGCCGATTAACACAATTTTGTCGGTGAAGGTTTCCGGCGGATGGTCACCGATGGGAATTTGATACGCCGGGATATAGCGGTAGGTTTTGGCCGGGCCACGGAAATTAATATTGAAGAAGCCGGCGCGCAGCGGTGCCACCGTCTTCTCCGGGCCGGTGCCGATGGTGACATTGCCGGTGGCGCGCATTTGCGTGGGCAGCGCCTGTTCCATATAGGTGAAGGCCGACATTGCCGGCCAGGTGTAGTGCGCCTGTTTGTCGCGCTTGCTCACCACAAACATTGGAAAGCGCCGCACAAAGCCGTCTGCGTCAGCGGTAAAGTTTGCGGCCGCCGTCAGGTAAGCAGCGTCTTTCAAAATATCAATCGGCTGGATGTAGCGCTCGATGCTGGTGCCGCCGGAGTTGTCGACGTTGATTTCGCTGTTAAGAATCACATTGCCGGCCGCTGCCAGAGCCGCGGCAAACGCTTTGTCCTGCTGCTGACCGGCATCTACCGTCAGGCTAAATTTCCCGCCTTCGCCTTCAACGGACATGCCAATGCTGGACAGCGCCTTTATCAGCTCCTCGGTGCTGATGGCGCCGCCCGAGATCTTCTGCACATCCTCGCCGCTGACCGCTATCGTGGCCTTGTCATTGCTCGGCTCAAAGAAGAAAGCATCGATGGAGATGGCTTTGGGTTTGCCGGCGCTGATACCGGCCACAATTTTGGCGATGTAATCCCGCGGCCACGGCCACTGCAGCCCGGTCTGCTGAAAAGACTCGTCATCAATCGC
>CANNEJ010000192.1 GCA_947503585.1 Anaerolineales bacterium
CTTGCGTGCTACAGTGCGGGCACGCGCCTGTTCGCGCTGGGCGCTGCGCCGCTTGCCGGTAGCGCAGCGCGTGATGCAATGTGGGCGTGGGAGCAGGCGCGCGGGCTACCCGTTCCGGCTACAGCCATACCGAATAGCGCGCTGCTTTTCTCATTGCAAATGATGTTCTTCTGGGTCGGCGGCCATGCAACGGAAGCGCTTGCCCGGCTTACGCCGGCACTTGCAGGGATTGCGCTTGTGTTTATGCCGCTATTACTAAGGAAAGAGCTGGGCGCCATTGGCGCACTGGCAGCCAGTACCTTGCTTGCGCTCTCGCCCAGCTTGACGGCGATAGCGCGCAGCGCCGACGGCATCGGCCTTGCCTTGCCACTAGCTGCGCTCACCGCAATTAGTGTTTGGCGCTGGCAAAGCGCAACACCCGCACCCGGCTTGCTGGTGCCGGCGCTGGCAACCGGCGCCGGCTTGGCATGCGGACCGGAATACATCGCAAGCATTCTGGCGCTTGTGATTGCATCGCTGTTGATTTCGCCGCAAGCGCTGCGCAACTGGGTCCCGGCATTGCGCTCGGGAAAGTGGTGGGGCGCAGTCGGGTTAGCCATGGCCGCCGGCAGCACCGCGTTTTTGCAATATCCCGCCGGCCTAGCTGCCGCCGGAGACGGGTGGGGCGCATGGCTCGCGGGTTGGACAGCGCCGCAGAGCACAACAAGTTTCGTTACGCCGCTTGTTACCGCGCTGCTATACGACCCGCTGGCAATTGGGCTCGGTGTCATCGGAGCCGCAATCGCAGCCCGCCACATACCGGCAGCAAGATTTCTTTCGGTCCTTAGCCTGGTTGTCGTTGCCGTTGCTGTGATATATCCGCAGCGCCGCGCAACTGACGTAGGTGGAGTTGCGCTTGTCATTTCATTGTGCGGAGCTTTCGCTATTAACTGGTTTTTCGCTGCCGATTGGTCTGGCAACCGTCCCAGAATTTGCGC
Organism: Anaerolineales bacterium; assembly: GCA_947503585.1. Lineage (GTDB taxonomy): Bacteria > Chloroflexota > Anaerolineae > Anaerolineales > UBA11657 > BD1. The sequence continues at coordinate 978 of CANNEJ010000192.1, forward strand.
CGTGCACGCAAGCTGCCTATTTGCAGTTTGCTGCATACTGTATTTGGTCCTCGGTGGCATTGCCACCGGGAGCACGGGTGGCATTGGTCAAGCGGGCTGGGGTCTGCTGTCAGTGCTGGGAGTTGTATTTGCAATCCTATGGCTGGTAACTGCGCTGGTAGGTGCGTGGTGGGACTGGCAGATCGCACGCCGCGGGGCGTTGGCCGGATTTGTGCTCACGGCATTGGTGTGGACGATCGCTTCCGGATCAGCCCTAAATTACACGCGCGCCGGCTCTGCGGCCGAACTGCTCACCGGCGAAAGCATCTCGCCGCACATCCGGTTGCTTAAAGATTCCGCAACACAGGTGAGCCTGCGCGCGCGCGGCAGCCGCCGCGATGCCGAGATTGTGGTGTTGGGCGAACCCTCCGGTGCGCTCGCATGGGCGCTGCGCGACTTTGTAACCGTACGCTACACAAATGCACTTTCCGCCACAATCAGCGCGCCAATTGTGATTACACCGGGCGAACTTGTGGATCCGCTGCTTGGGTCGCAGTATCTTGGCCAAAGGTTTAATTACGAACTGACGCGCGGTCAACTTCCGACTGATATACCCGGCCGCATTAGCTATATATTGTTTCGCAAGATTCCAGTATCTGCCACACAATTAGTACTGTGGGCGCGTGCAGACGCGCAATTACTGGATTGATTAAACACATCCGGCTTTAGCACAGACCCCAATTAATGGAAACCAATCAAACAGCCCCTGAATACTCCACGGCATTGGATCAGCCGCCGCTGCGGCTTGCCGCCGCATTTTCACTGGAGCGCGCAGCCTGGCTGCTGGTGATTTTGATTGCGCTGCTTACGCGCTTCTACATGCTGGGAGAGCGCGTCATCAGCCATGATGAGAGCCTGCACACCTACTACTCGTGGCAGCTTTATCGCGGCCAAGGCTTTCAACACACGCCGCTGATGCATGGCCCGTTTCAGTTCCATGCTGTGGCACTCAGTTATTTTCTTTTCGGCGCAAACGATTTCACATCGCGCGTGCCCGCCGCGCTTTGTGGGGTGGGGGCTGTAGCGCTGTTGTGGTGGTTCCGGCCATGGCTGGGACGCAAGGGTGCGCTTGCCGCCGCTGCCATGCTCACCATCTCGCCGTACATGCTGTACTACGCGCGTTATGTGCGCAACGAGGCGTTTGTTGTCGTCTGGGGGCTGCTGATGGCTCTGGCCACATTACGCTACTTTGCAGACCGGCGCCCGCGCTGGCTCTACCTGATGGCGCTGGCGGTCGCGCTCAATCACGCCACCAAAGAAACCGCTTTTATCTACGACGCCATCTGGCTGCTATTTCTAGCTGTGCTTTACGCGGCTGATTTAGGGCGCGGCCCATGGCGCACCCGCAACATGCATTTGCTGTTCTGGTCGCTCTTGGCGGGCGGACTATTCGGCGGTGCTGCAGTTGGAGGGCTGATGTTCGCAGCCCGTTTAGTGCTGCCGGCCGCTATCGGCCTGGCTTTACTTGCATGTGCTGCGCTGATTGCCGCGTTGATCGTTGCCTGGCGCGGGCTGCCGTCCGCGGCGCGCGTCACACCCAGTTTTGATTTACTGATTGTGCTTGGCACCCTCGTGCTCCCGCAGCTTGTGGCATTTCCGGTAAAGCTGGTGCTGCAGCGCGATCCGCTTGACTACACGCCAGCCGGCATGTGGGTGACCGGCCCGGTGTTGGCGGCCCTGGTTTTGCTGTCTGCGGCTGTGGGCCTGGTCTGGGACCGCCGCCGCTGGCCTATCATCGCCGGTATCTTCGCGGCAATTTACCTGACGCTCTTCACCACCATGTTTACAAACGGGCAGGGCGTAGCCACTGGCATCGTCGGCTCACTCGGCTACTGGCTGGATCAACATGGTGTGCAGCGCGGCAGCCAGCCGTGGTACTACTATGCAGGATTGCAGGTGCCGTTCTACGAATTTCTGCCAGCACTCGGCGGCTTGCTGGCTTGCACTGCCACGCTGCTGCAGCTGCGCCCGCGAGCCGCACCCGCCATTCCTTCAGAGCCCCGGCCGGCATTTCCGGCTATAGCCTTCTTGTGCTTCTGGAGTGTGCTGGCATTGTTCGCCTATTCAACAGCTGGCGAAAAAATGCCATGGCTCACCGTGCATATTGCGTTGCCCTTAATTCTGGCGGGGGGCTGGATATTTGGAACTTTGCTTGAGCAAATGCCATGGACTGCAATTTGGCAGAAGCACGGCTGGATCCTGCTGCTCGTGCTGCCGCTCGCCACGCTCGCGGGTGTTGATGCCGCGAGACGGCTGGCCGGGCTGGGCGCGCCATTCCAAAGCACAACGCTGGAGGACCTGCAGCACTCGATGGCGTTTCTGTCTGCGACCGCAGTACTGGCCGGCACAATCTTCGGGCTTGTTTACGCGGTACGCCAGCTTGGTGCCCGCGTTGCGCTGCAACTTGCCGGAGTGCAGGGCATTGCGCTGCTGGCGGTGCTTACGCTGCGCAGCACAATCCTCGCCAACTACATCAACTTTGATTACCAGACAGAATTTATTAATTATGCTTCGGGCGCGCCCGGCGTGCGCGTGGTGATGGCGCAAGTTGAGGAGATTTCCCGGCGCACAACCGACGGGCTAGACATCAAAATTGCATTCGATAGCGACGTATCGTGGCCGTTTACCTGGTACCTGCGCGATTATCCCAACCAGGTGTACTACGCCGAGCAGCCCACGCGCGAATCATTCCGCGATGCCCCCTTGGTAATTGCCGGCGATAACAACTGGGCGCGTGTGGAGCCGCTGCTTGGCAACAACTACCACTCCTTCGAATACATCCGCATGTGGTGGCCGATGCAGGATTACTTTGACTTGACTGCGGCCCGCTTGCGTGCCAATTTACTCGATCCGGTGCGCCTAAACGCACTCTGGGACATCTGGCAGTGGCGCGACTACAAAGCGTACGGGGAACTGAATGGCACCACCTACGCGCTCGCGCAATGGCCGGTTGTCGACCGCATGCGCTTATATATCCGAAAAGATGTCGCTTCAAAAATTTGGAGCCTTGGCGTCGGGCCGACCGCGCTTACAGAAGCACTGCCGCCGGATCCGTTTGAAAGCCTCCTGCGCCGCATCCCGGCAG
>CANNEJ010000193.1 GCA_947503585.1 Anaerolineales bacterium
ACCCGGCGCAAGATCCGCGAAAGACGGGAGCGGCTGGCCGTTGCACGTCACTTGAAAGCGGTCGGACGTCAGCTCGGTAGAAGAGTGCATGGCTATAAGACCCGGACGGATAGGAATTTCAAGCTCGCTGCCGCTTCCACATAATACCCACTGCCGCCCCCTCTGGTCAAGCTTTTCAAGCACCAGTTTCCGCTAACATCCACCCAACCATTGGCTTGGAATCAGAAACTACATTTACTCAATATTCGGTGGTGAGCGCGCCGGTGCGATTGCCGGTGCAGTTGTTCGCTCGCCTACATGTGGGCGCAACGGACACGCAAACTCCGCGGCGCCAAACATCAATCGCTAATATTGACACCCGCTTGAGCGGCTGCTAAACTCTGCCTAATATTTACGGGGAGCTTGGTAATCCAGGCTGAGAGGCGGGCAGGCAGCCCGCGACCCGCTGAACCTGTTCCGGATAATGCCGGCGAAGGGAGCACCGCACTGCGCACAACCACCTTTCGCCCAAAGGTGGTTTTTTGTTTCAGAATCCTAAAACTCAAAAACTGGCGCTGGTGGTGGCCAATGGGCCGCTGCCGGATGGCGTGGCGCAGCTGGAAACATTTGCGGCCGTGGCGGCACTGCGGGTGGCGGCTGATGGCGGCGCGCGCCATTTTCTGGCAGCCGGATTGCTGCCGCACTTTCTGGTGGGCGATCTTGATTCGCTGCCGGCCAGCGACTTAGACGCGCTGCAAAATGCCGGGGTTGCAGTGCTGCGCCATCCGGCGCGCAAAGATGCCACAGACCTGGAGCTGGCGCTGGATGTGGCGCTCGCACAGGGCGCAGACGAAGTGGTGGTGCTGGCCGCGCTCGGCGCGCGCTGGGACCAGACGCTGGCCAACATGCTGCTGCTGGCGCTGGAACGCTATGATCGCGTGCCCATGTGCGTGGTAGCCGGTGCGCAAACGCTGCGCGTGCTGCGCCCCGGCCGGGCGCACCAATTGGCGGGCGCCAGCGGCGACACGCTTTCACTCATTCCCATCGCGGGCCCGGCTGCGGGCATTACCACCAGCGGGCTGGACTACCCGATGCAGCACGGCACACTGCCGTTCGGGGCCACCCTGGGCGTCAGCAATGTACTCACCTCCGCCACAGCCAGCGTGGCATTTGAGTCCGGCCTGCTGCTGGCGATGCATATTTCACATGCGCAATAAAAACGGGCGCGCGTTTATGCAGCGCCTGTTGCGCTGCGCAGGTTGCTGCGCCGTGGGCGCAACGCTGGCATTGGCTGCCGGATGTGCCGGCTCTGCAGCCAGCTCCGGCGCGGCCGCGGCAGCCAGCCCGGTTCCGGCAGCCACCGTCACAAGCGCAGCGCCGGTCACGCTCACGCTGCTGGCCTATGACTCCTTCACGCCCTCCGCAGGCATCTTTGAGGCGTTTACAAAAGAAACCGGCATCGAAGTGCAGCTGGCACTTGGCGGCGATGCGGGGGAGCTCGTCACCAAGGCTGCGCTCACTGCCGGCACGCCCGAGGGCGACGTGCTGTGGGGCGTGGACAACACGCTGCTGTCGCGCGCGCTGCAGGCGGGCATGTTTGCGCCGTACGCATCGCCAAACCTGGCGTATATGGATGCAGCCGTCACTGCCCTGGTGCCCGGGCACGCTGCAACGCCGGTTGACACCGGCGACGTCTGCATCAACTATGACATTGCGTGGTTCAAGGCGCGCAACCTTGCGCCGCCGCTGACGCTGCAGGATCTGGCCGGCGCCGCCTACAAGGATCTGCTGGTAACGCCCAGCCCGCTCACCAGTTCGCCGGGGCTGGCATTCTTGCTTGCCACGGTTGCGGAATTTGGAGAAGACGGCTGGCAGGCATACTGGAAACAACTGCGCGCAAATGGCGTGCTGGTGGTGGATGGCTGGACGGAGGCGTACTACACCGAGTTTTCCGGTTCATCCGGCAAGGGATCGCGGCCGCTGGTTGTGAGCTACGGCTCCAGCCCGCCGGCGGAGGTGATTTACGCGGACCCGCCCATTGCGGAAGCGCCGACAGCCGTAGTGCTGGGCACTTGCTTTCGGCAGGTGGAATTTGCCGGTGTATTGCGCGGCACAGCGCATGAACGCGAGGCACAGCTGCTGGTCGACTACCTTACAAGCGTTGCGTTTCAAAATGACCTGCCGCTGACGATGTTTGTGTATCCGGTGCATCAGGGCGCTGTGCTGCCGGAAGCGTTCATCAGGCATGCACAGCGCCCGGCAAAACCGCTGCAGTTGGACCCGGCGCGCATCGCCACGCAGCGCAGCGCCTGGCTGGATGAATGGACCACGCTGGTACTGCGCTAGGCGGCCTTGAATAGCAGCCGCGCACCCTACCGGCGCGCTGCGCCATGGCTGGCGCTGGCACCGGCATTGCTGTTGCTGGTGTTTTTCATCTGGCCGCTGGCCGGCATTGTGGCGCGCGGCGCCAGCAGCGCAGCGTTTGGCAGGCTGTTTGCAAACCCGGCAATTGCGCCGGTGTTGTGGTTCACAGTCTGGCAGGCGCTGGCAAGCACGCTGCTGACACTGGTAGTGGCACTGCCGGTGACATACATTTTGGCGCGCTATCACTTTGCCGGCCGGCGCGTACTGCTGGCCCTGGTGAGCACGGCTTTTGTGCTGCCCACGGTGGTGGTGGGTGCCGCATTTTTGGCGCTGCTGCCGCCGGCGTGGCACCGCACAGCGTGGGCAATTGTTGCCGCGCATGTCTACTTCAACTGTGCGGTGGTGGTGCGCGTGGTGGGCGGCCGCTGGGAGCAGCTGCACCCGCACCTGGCAGATGCTGCGCGCACGCTGGGCGCAAGCCCGCTGCGCATCTTGCGCACCATCACCCTGCCCTTGCTGCGCCCGGCACTGGGCGCAGCCGGCGCAGTAGTTTTTCTGTTCAGCTTTACCTCATACGGCGTGGTGCGCATACTGGGCGGCCCCGCCCGCTCCACAATTGAAACTGAAATTTATTTGCGCGCGGTGCACTTGGACGACCTGGGCGGCGCCACGGCGCTCAGCGTGCTGCAATTGGTTGGGCTGGCGCTGCTAATGTGGTGGTGGCTGCGCAGCGCGGCTGCGCGCCACAGCCCGTCCGGCGCAATCTTTACCCAGGTGCGCCGGCCCGGCACCGCAGCCCAGTTTGCTGCCGTATACGGCATTGGCGCACTAACCGCCGCCGCGGTGCTGGCGCCGCTGCTCGCGCTGCTGCTCCGGTCGCTGCGCGTGGGCGGCGCGCTCAGCAGCGCCGGCTGGCGTGCTGTGTTCGCGCCCGGCCTGGGCTCCGTGGTGCAGTCGCCATTGGCTGCGGTGCTGACCTCGCTGCAATTTGCGCTCGTAGCTTCAATCTGCGCGACGCTGCTTGGGCTGGCGGCAGCCTGTGCCATTGCGTATGGCTCGCGACGCCTTGCGCTGCTGGATGCATTTGTGATGCTGCCGCTCGCCGCCTCCGCTGTAACCCTTGGCCTTGGCATGCTTATCACTTTCGATTCGGCGCCGCTGGATTTGCGCGCAGCGTGGATCATTACGCCCCTGGCACACACCTTGATTGCGCTGCCGCTGGTGGTGCGCATGCTGCTGCCCGTGGTGCGCGCCGTTCCACAAGGCGCCCGGGATGCCGCCGGTGTGCTGGGCGCAGCCCCCTGGCGCGTGTGGCTAAGCATCGACTACCCGCTCGTGGCGCGCGCCGCCGTGGCTGCTGCCGCTTTTGCGTTCGCAGTGTCGCTCGGTGAGTTTGGCGCCAGCAGCTTCCTGACCCGCCGCACCACTGCCACGCTGCCGGTCGAAATCTCGCGGCTGCTGGCGCGGCCCGGGGATCTGGTGCAGGCGCAGGGCTATGTGCTCGCAACCTTGCTGGTGCTGTTCACCGTAACAGCGATTGCCGCAGTCGATGGCCTGCGGCCGGAACGCCTCACAATCTGATGTTGCAAGTGCGCAGCATCACACTGCGCTTTGGGGCCCGCGTCGTGCTCGACCGCGTCTCGCTGCAGGTGCAAGCCGGCGAGATTGTGGCGGTGCTGGGTGCCAGCGGCTCAGGCAAGACAACCCTGCTGCGTGTGATTGCCGGTCTTGAGACGCCTGACACC
>CANNEJ010000194.1 GCA_947503585.1 Anaerolineales bacterium
CCAAACGCGAGGTGCACAGGCGCGCGCCGATAGCCCGGCCACAAAACTTGCAGTGCCACGGCGAAACGCTCCTGGTCGCGCGGCGCACGGCGCAGGCGCGTGAGTGGATTGCGCAGACTGGCCGGTGAAATTGCGCCACTGACGATGGCCGGGACAATTTGAGTGTGCGGCGCCATGCGCGCAAACAAGCCGACACTTTCAGACCAGCGCGTTAGGGCGGTAGCCGCGCCGGGCAGCGCAGCCGGATCCGGCTCGATTTCGCCGCCGGGAAACGTGAGCAGCGCCCCGCCCGCCTGCAGGTGGCGCAGCGCACTGCGCACTGCCCGCAGCTGGTCAGCGCCGTCTGCATTGAGCAGTATGAGCTGTTCACTGGCATGGCGCAGGCACTGCAAAAACGGGCGCGCGCCCGCCAGCACACGCAGGTCAGTGCGCGCAATGCTTGCCAGCAGTGCCAGTGTATCGGCCATGCCGGGATGATTGCAAACAATCAGCTGCGCGCCGCTGGCGGCCACATGCTGTAAGCCGGTTACGCGCAAGCCGCCGCTGTAATACGGCAGCAGCCAATTGGCTGCCGTCTGCAAACCGTGCCGCGCAACCTGCAAGTCAAACTCCAGCATGCGCGCGGCAAATTTGTCTGCAGGCCACCACAATAACTTTCGCAGCAGTGCGCTTGCCGCCGCGCCCGGCTTCAGGCCAAACGCGGCAAGGCTGTCATCCAGATTTATTCGCGTTAGTGCGGCCCGCATTTGGCGTGCCGGCTCGCGGGCGGGCATTACGCTGGCACGGGTTGCAGCCGGCTGACAGATGGAGCGCGCACTGAATGCACTGTGGCAACCAGCAGCACCCACAACACCCACAGTACATCGGCCATCAACAAATGCGTGATTTGAATCCACAACGGCGCAAGCAGCACAACTGCCAGCGTGCCGCCCACCCATTGCAACCCCACCACTGCCATCATTGTGCGCGCTGTCCGGCGCACGGCAGCCGGCTCGCCATTCAAATCCCACATTCGCGCGAGCACAATCAGGTACACGCCCGTGCCAATTGCCAGCACCGGATGCCAAACGCGCAGGCGCACAAAAAGATGGGAGCTTGGATCAAGGTCCTGCTGCAAGCCCTCAGCCAGCGATGCGGCCGGGAAGAGTGTGTCACCCAGCGCGGTGATGGCGCCGCTGCTGCATACCACCACCAGCAAGACCGTGCCCAGCCAGACTGCGGCAGCTTCTGCGCCTTTTGGCAGTTGCACCGGAGCACCGCCCGCAGCATGCCACGCGCAAAGTGTGAGTGCGCCCAGCAGCAGCAGTGTGTTGGCAAGATGCACAGCTATAAAAACGCCGCGCAGCAGTGCGGGGTTGTCGCCCACCAGCTGCAACAGCACCAGCGCTGCGCCCACCAACGCTTCCACCACAATGAAAACCATGGACCACTTGGCAGCAGCCCGCGCCGGCTGGCCCGGCGCATATAGGCGCCGCGCCCACAGCAGCAGCCCGCCCACCAGCAGCAGCGCCAGCCCGCTGGTCAGGCGGTGCGAAAATTCAATCAGCGTTGCAACTTCCGGCGCGCGCGGCAGCACTTCCCCATTGCAAAGCGGCCAGTGGCTGCCACAACCCGCTCCCGAGCCCGATGAGCGCACAAACGCGCCCAGCAGAATTACAAATATGTTGTAGCCCAGCACGGCCCACGCATAGCGCGCAAATTTATTGGGGTTACCAGCTTTCATGTTTATCAACGGATTGTATCGAACATTCCGCGCCAACAATAATTCAGGCGGGAATTGCGAAGGCAGACCAGCAGCAATTGCGGGCCCGCCCGGGCGGCGGGGCGCTGGTCGCTGTTAGCCGGCGGCCACCAGCCGCCACAATTGGGCCACCACAAATGTAACCACAAAGCCCAGCAGCAACGGCATCAAGGCTGCCACCGTAGTCCACTTTGCACTGCGCGTCTCTTTGTAAATAGTGTGGATGGTGGTGCTGCACGGGTTGTGAAGGAGGCTGAAGAGCATCAGGTTTACGGCGGTCAGCAGTGTCCAGCCGCCGGCAGCAAACAACTGCGCCAACTGCGCATCGGACTCAGCATCGAACATCACGCCGGCGCCGGCACCCACGCCCGCCATCTTGGCCGAGAGTGCGGTAAGCATCAGCACAGTTGGAATCACAATCTCATTAGCCGGTATTGCCAGAATGTAAGCCAGCAGAATTACGCCGTTGAGACCCAGCACCAGACCCGCAGGGTTGAGGAATTGAATGAGATGCTCGGCAACACTTAAACCGGAAACATTCACATTGCCGGCGAGCCAAATGAGCGCCCCCGCCGGCAGCGCCCACATCACCGCGCGCCACAAAACAATAATTGTGCGGTCGATGATGGAGGTGTAGATTGTCTGCCAAATCCGCGGCGGGCGATACGGCGGCAGCTCCAAACTAAATGTTGAGACTTCGCCCTTGAGCACAGTGCGCGACAGCAGAAAGCTGCTCGCAAATGTAATCAGGATGCCCAGCACCGCCACGCCCACCACCGCCAGAGCGGATACCAGGCCGCCCCAACCGGGCGGCGCCAGCACGCCAATGAACACAGTGGCGATCATGATCTGGGTCGGCCAGCGGCCGTTGCATAGCGCAAAATTATTTGTGATGATCGCAATCAGCCGCTCGCGCGGGCTGTCTATGATGCGCGTCGCCACCACACCGGCCGCATTGCAGCCCCAGCCCATTGCCATGGTGAGCGCCTGCTTGCCATGCGCCCCGCTTTTGCGAAAGATGGCATCCAGATTGAACGCAACGCGCGGCAGGTAGCCGAAGTCCTCCAGCAGTGTGAATAACGGGAAGAAGATCATCATCGGCGGCAGCATGACCGCCACCACCCAGGCGCTGCCCAGATACATTCCATCAATCAACAGCCCGTCAATAAACAACGGGACACCAAGCGCTGCGCTTGCCTGTTTCAAAAGCGGGTGAATGATTCCAATCAGCAAATCTGAAATCAGCGCCGAGGGCACGTTTGCACCCACAATGGTGATGTAAAAAACTGTCGCCAGCATCAGCAGCATGAGCGGGAAGCCAAACCAGCGGCTCGTGACCAGCTTGTCCACCGTGCGGTCAAAATCAAACCGCAGCGGTGAGTCCGGCCGTGTTACGGCGCGGTCCGTCAGGCGCGCCGCATCGGTGTAGATTGCCTCCACCAGCTGCTCATGAAAGTTCACGCCGGCGCTCCAGCGCAGCGTCTCGGCGCCCGCAAGAATGTCTTCAGCGGTGGGCATAACTGTGCTCAAGATTTGTCTCCTTGAATTGGCCCGGCCACAACTAGGCGGGCTCCAGCGCCGCTTGCGCGGCCGGCTCCAAATTCTGGCGCAGGGCCAGGTCGCCCAGCTCACCGCGTTGCATTGCATCAACGATGCGCTGATCGCCATCCAGCAGGCGCATGGCCACCCAACGCGCATTGGGCAGCCCGGGATAAACAGCGTTGATCTGAGCCACAAGCTGCGCCACGGCACGCTTCAGGCCGGCCGGTTCGCTTTGCAAGCGGTGCGGATTGCACACCGTTGCGCCAGTGGCAACCTCGTGCACCGCGCGCAGCAAATCAGGAATGCCCTCGCCGCGCCGCGCAGACATGGGCACAACCGGAATGCCAAGGTCGCGCGCCAGGCGGCGGTCATCCACCTGCAGCCTGTGGCGGCGTGCCTCATCCATTAAATTCAAGCCGAGCACTGCGCGGTCCGTAATCTCCAGCACCTGCAGCACCAGATTCAGATTGCGCTCCAGGCGCGTTGCATCCACAACTACAACCGTCACATCCGGCTGCCCGAACAAAATAAAATCGCGCGCCACTTCTTCATCCAATGTGGTGGACAGCAACGAATAAGTGCCCGGCAGATCAACTATCTTGTAGCGCTTTTGGCCATAGGAGTAGGCGCCCTCAGCGCGCGTCACGGTTTTACCTGGCCAGTTGCCAGTATGCTGGCGCAGTCCCGTGAGTGCGTTGAACACCGTGCTCTTGCCGGTGTTCGGGTTGCCGGCCAGCGCCACCACATAATCACAATCATTTACGTTGACACCCAGCCGCATCAAGTTGG
>CANNEJ010000195.1 GCA_947503585.1 Anaerolineales bacterium
CGACAAACCGGTGGTTGAATTCTTGCTGCTGCCCGAAACGCCGCTGGGGCTGGCCGGCCGCTCCTCAGACGGCCAGTGGCTGCAGGTTGTGTCGCCCTATGGCGACATTGGGTGGGTGCCAACCGACAAGGTGAATCTGCTGGTGCCACTGGATGCGGTGGCAATTACATTTGAGACGGTGGCAGCGCCGCCAACGGAAGTGGCAGCTGCCAACCTGCCAACTGCTGCCGGCGATGCAACCGACAGCGCAGCCGTTGCAACACAGCCGGGCACGCCAGCCGCTGCGGCCAGTGCCACGCCGGCGCGCACTGCACTGGCACAGGCCGGCGCCACCGCAACTCCGGCGCGCACGGCGCTGGCCACAAGCATGCCAAGCGCCACCCCCGTGCCGGCCAAGCCCACGGGTAGCCCGGCGCCAATAAGTACGCAGCCAGCCTTCACGCAGCCACCCACCCACCCCGCGCCCAAAACACCCGCCGCGCCATTTGACCCCCGGCTGTACATTTCCAACATCACACCGCGGGCGCGCGAAATATTTTTACTGGGGCAGGCACGCGGCAACCGCGCCGACCGGTTTTCTAAAGTGGGTGACAGCATCACAATTCCGCCGCAGTTTCTGGCGCTGATTGACAAGGGCGAGTACAACCTGCGCCGCTATACGGTGCTGCAGGACACGATTGATTTTTTCTCCGCGACGCCGGTGCGCAATGGCAGTTCGTTTGCCAATCAGTCTCTGGCCGCAAAGTTTGGCTGGCCCACGCGCCAGGTGCTGAACCCGTGGGCCGCGGGTGAAATTTGCGGTGCGGGCGAGATACCGCTGGAGTGCGAGTACCGGCTGACGCAGCCGGCGGTGGCGTTGATCATGCTGGGCACCAATGATGTTCCCAGCACACCGGCTGCAGTTTATGCGGCCAGCCTGCGCGAGATTGTTGAGTTTTCAATTTTACGCGGCGTGATTCCGGCGCTCAGCACCATTCCGTCCTTCAACCGCGCCGGCAGCGAACAGCGCCCGCGCGAGCTAAACGCAATTGTGGTGGCGCTGGCGCTTGATTATCAAATTCCGCTATGGGACTTTTGGGCTGCCACGCAGCATCTGCCCAATCAGGGCTTGAGCGGCGATGGCGTGCATCCGGCGTGGGGATCGGCGCCGTTAGATTTTTCCGAAGACAACTTGCGCCAGCACGGCGGGGTGATGCGCAACCTGCTGGCCCTGCAAATGCTGGACAGCCTGCGCACGCAAGTGATGAAATAAAAACGCGGAGCTAGGGCGCGTCCAAACCACGCCGCACGGCATCAATGGCTTGCAGAGCGGTGAGGTTGCGCACCACCCATCCAGCCGTCAACGCTTCGCGGTCATTGAATCGGTTCTTGGCAAAGGTCAGGTGAAAGCCGTCACTAACCAGCCCGTAGTTTGGCAACGCACGCGTCGCGCGCCAAAAGTTCCACAACGGCAGCTGGTTGTCCCGGGCGAGCCCAATAATAATATTGTTTATATGATCGTCGCCTTCAAGGTTGTCCGCCTTGGTGGCCAGTATCGGCAAAATTCCGCGCTCAACTAAAAAGTCTATGGCGCGCTGCATGGATGCGCCAAAGAAAGCGCCGTTGTAGGCATCATTGGTGCCCAGCAGCAGCAGCGCAATGCTGGGGCGGTTCACGCGCACCTCACAGCCCAGCGGCGACTCATTGGATCCGCAAATTGACGCATCTGACCACATTGGCGAAAATGCAGCCGTAATGGTGAGACCCGTACTCACCGCCAAACTCTTGCGGCCGAATGAACCATCATAAAAATCTATGGTGGACTGCAGCTTGCGGTAGGGACCAAGGTTGTAGCGTTCTGTCCCGATATCAAATGGCGTAAGGAAGTACGGCGGCACGCTCATGCAATCGCCGATCTTGGAAAACGCACGCGGGTTCATGCCGCGCGCAAGGCCGCGTGCATAAATTTGGCGGGCGCGTTCGGAAACAACCGGTAGCACCGGCATGGCCGCGAGCGTGTATTCCGGCCGCGCCTCGATTGCGGCTGGCAGTACGGGCTTCGAATCTGGCTGCCGCATGCCGGAAAGTTCTAATTGCATGGAGAGGCGCGCGGTATTTACTACGCCAAACGCCGGCATTTGCAGGCGCCCGGACTGCAGCATGCCCGCAGTTAAGTCGATGGTGGGAACCGAACCGACGGGGACGCGCGCTGCGGGCTGATACTCCGGATCCACCGGCACTTTTCCACCGGCAGATACGGGCGCGGGGAGCAGGGCAGCACAAGCAAACGCCAGCGCAAGGCAAGCCAAATGCCAGCGCGATTTGCGTTCACCTGTAGCTAGCTTCATTCGCATCATCCGTAAAGTACCCCGGACAAATCATCTACAAACCATTATTCGAAAACCGTAACAGACCGGGCTGCGATCACCCGCATTCTAAATTCCAACCCCAATTATAGACCGAAAATCGCATCAGTTCGGCCGGTGCAACCCGATCGGGCCCGGGTCCACCGGCACCACGCTCCGTTGCCAGCAAGTGAAGCCAGCATGTTCAATGTAAAATTGGCGGGGCACCCAGAGCCAAAGAAATAACTCCGGCTCTGGTCACTGAGACTCCAATCAACACAATGCTCGCAATCAAGGCTATTACTATGGCAGGATTTTTTGCGCACCGGCTGCCTGCTGCGGCGCGCCCGCGCCCAAGCACCATGGCATCACAACGCTGGGGGCTGCTGCTGGCGGTGCTGGCTGCAGCCGGATGTGGCGCTGCCCAAAATACCAGCCCGGCAGCGCAGGCCGTGCAGACTTATTTGCAGGCGCGCGTAGACGCAAACGCGGACCTGCTCTCCACGCTCTCCTGCCGCGACTGGGAAGCCGAGGCGGTGGCCGAGGGCGAATCCTTCAGCGGGTTAAGTGCGAAGCTGGAGCAGGCGGCCTGCAAGGAAGCAGCAACCGCGGATGGCTTCACGATTGTGAGCTGCAGCGGCAAGATTTCCACAACGTATAACGGCGAGGTGCGCGAGTGGCCGCTTGAAGCGCGCAACTTTCGCGTGCAAGCGCAAGCCGGCGAGTGGCTGGTGTGCGGCTACGCAGCCAAATGATGCGCAGCGCCGGCCGCCAGCGCACGCCCCGCCCTGAACTGCGGCGCGCATTCCGCAATTAGCTACCAACCACAGCCGGAGAAAATTAACCGCATGACTTTTTCGCGTGAGCAAGCTTGGGGGATTGTGTGCCAGCACGTGCAGAGCGAAAGCCTGCGCCGCCATATGCTGGCAGTGGAGGCAGCCATGCGCTGGTACGCAGCCCAGAGCGGCGCGGACCAGGATGCGTGGGGGCTGGCCGGCCTGCTGCACGACTATGACTGGGAGATCCATCCCACGCTCGACGAGCATCCGCAGGCGGGGCAGGCGCTGCTGCGCGCCGCCGGCGTGCCGGAGGATGTGCTGCGCTGCATCATGAGCCATGCGCACCACACCAACCTGGCGCGCGAGACACCGCGCGAGCAGGCGCTGTTTGCCTGCGACGAGCTGACCGGGCTGATCACCGCGTGTGCGCTGGTGCGCCCCAGCCGCGCCCTGCATGACCTGACCACAAAATCTGTGCGCGGCAAATGGAAGGACAAGGCTTTTGCCGCCGGCGTCAACCGCGCCGATATTGAGCAGGGCGCGCGCGAAATGAACATCGAGCTGTGGCAGCATGTGGGCAACGTGATAAGCGCACTGCAGCCCGTGGCTGCGGAGTTGGGCCTCACGGGCGTTTAGCAGCCGCACGTATAATCGCGGCAACGCACAGCGTGGGCAGGCCCGCAGCTGTGTGCCCCTATGCCAAACGAGCCCGCGCCATCGCGCAAATGTCCGTTATGCGGCGCGGCCGCTGCCGCATCCGCCAAGCGCTGCGTGGTTTGTGCCGCAGCGCTGCCGCCTGAACCCCGGCTAACCGTAAAGCGCAGCGGCGACCCAACCAGCGGCTTCGGGCTGGCGCGCGGCGGAATGGGCAGCGGCCCGACGCTGCCCATCCCGCTGATTGTGGGGGTGCTGCTGCTACTCATCACAATCGGGCTGCTCCTGATCCTGTTTGCGCAGGGCATCAAC
>CANNEJ010000196.1 GCA_947503585.1 Anaerolineales bacterium
ACAAAATTCTTGCTGCGACCGGGATAAATCCGGACACGCGTGTCAAGGACTTGACTGAGGCGGAGGAGGCTAAGCTGCGCGAATACATCACCAGCAACGGGTTGCAGGTGGAGGGTGACCTGCGGCGGCAGGTGCAGCTTAATATCAAGCGCCTCGTGGAGATCGGCTCCTATCGCGGCCGGCGGCACCGCACCAATTTGCCAATGCGCGGCCAGCGCACGCGCACCAACGCCCGCACGCGCAAGGGCACCAAGAAGACGGTGGCCGGGCGCGGCAAGAAGCGCGGTGCACGCAAGTAGAAAGGGAGGTTTAGGGTAAATGAAATCACAATCCAAACCTGCGCGCCGCAAGCGCGAGAAGCGCGTTGTTCCGCGTGGGCGCGCCTATGTGCACGCCACGTTCAACAACACGATCGTAACGTTCACGGACCAGCAGGGCAACACGCTGGCCTGGGGCAGCGCAGGCAAAACCGGATTCAAGGGATCGCGCAAGAGTACGCCCTACGCCGCGCGGGTTGCAGCGGAAGAAGCATCCAAGGCTGCCAAAGAGCTGGGCATGCAGGAAGTGGAAATTTTCATCAAGGGGCCGGGACCGGGTCGCGAGTCTGCGATTCGGGCGATCCAGTCGCTGGGCATTAAGGTGCGGTCTATTACTGATACAACTCCCGTTCCGCACAACGGGTGCCGGCCGCCAAAGCGGCGGCGCGTTTAACTCCGGAGGCGTTGGTTTTAGTATGGCAAGGTATACAGGTCCGGTTTGCAGGTTGTGCCGCGCAGAGGGCGAGAAGCTCTTCTTGAAGGGTTCGCGCTGCCTTACGCCGAAATGTGCATTTGAGAAGCGCCCGTTTGTGCCGGGAGCGCATGGCAACCAGTCAACCTTTAAGCGCAAGCGTGATTCTAACTTCTTGCTCCAGTTGCGCGCCAAGCAGCGGGTGCGGCGCACGTATGGCTTGCTCGAGCGCCAGTTTCAGCGTTATTACGAGGCGGCTGCCGCCATGCGCGGCGTCACGGGCGTCAACATGCTGCAGTTGCTGGAGACGCGCCTTGATAACGTGGTTTATCGGCTGGGCTACGCCCAGAGCCGCGCGCAGGCGCGCATCCTGGTTTCGCACGGTCACTTCACTGTGAATGACCGGCGCACGAATGTGCCTTCCGTGCAGCTGGGAGCCGGGGATGTAGTACGGGTGCGCCAGTCTTCGCGGGCCAACGGCTATTTCAAAGAGGTGTCGGACTTGGCTGAGGTGCGCTCCACGCCCGGCTGGCTGAGCCGCAACATCTCTGATTTGGACGGCAAGGTTCTGCAGCTTCCGCTGCGGAACGAAATTGATACACCCGTTAACGAACAACTGGTTGTTGAGTTTTATTCGCGCTAGGCCCCAGGGCTTAATGCGGGAGGATTGACCATTGATTACTATAAGTGGCTTTGCAACGCCCAAGATTGAGCGTGACCGCGTAGCGCGAAATTACGGCAAGTACAGCATCGGCCCGCTCGAGGCGGGTTACGGCATTACGCTTGGTAATGCATTGCGGCGGGTGCTGCTGTCTTCGCTGGACGGTGCCGCCATCACTTCGGTGCGCATCAGCGATACCTATCATGAATTCACTGCCGTGCCGGGGATGCGTGAGGACATGCTGCAGGTAATGCTGCATCTGCGCGAACTGCGCTTGAAGCTGCTCGAAGGTGCGGTGGCGCGCCTGTACTTGAAAGTGCGTGGCGAGGGCACGGTGACTGCGGCGGATATTATTTGTCCGCCGGAGGTTGAGATCATCAACCCGGAGCTCTATTTGTTTACGATGGATGGCGAGCGCGCCAAGTTTGACATGGAGCTGTCTGCGCAGCGCGGGCGTGGGTTCTCGGTCGGCGAGGAACGCGGGCGGCTGCCAATTGGCGAACTGCCGGTGGATGCAGTCTTCAGCCCGGTGCGCAAGGTGAACTGGGATGTTGAGAGCGCGCGCCATGGGCAAAACATCGGCTTTGACAAGCTTGTGATGGAAATCTGGACGGACGGCACCATCAGTCCTGAAGATGCCATGAGCGGCAGTGCTGCGATCCTGATGCATCACTTGCGCGAGATTTCGGGCGTGACCGAAGAGATGATGGCGGGCGCGGAGACGGATGAGGCGGCTGCCGTGAAGGGTGTGGGCGAGTTGTACGAGCGCTCGATTGACACAATGCAGCTTAGCGTGCGGGTGTTTAACGCGCTCAAGCGCTCCGGTATCCATACCGTTGGCGAGCTGGTGGACTACGTGAAGAAGAGTCCGGACGCGATGTTGTCGATCCGGAATTTTGGCGAGAAGTCGCGCGACGAGCTGCGCGAAAAGCTGGTGCTGGAAGGTTTGGTCGACGCTGAGTTTTTCCAGACTGAATCGCCTGAGCAGGAAACTTCATCATGAGGCATCGAATCTCAGGGCGGCGGCTGAACAAAAGCGCAGCCCACCGCAACTCGATGCGGCGCAGTTTGATGAAAGACGTCATTCAGCACGAGCGCATCCAGACCACGGAAGCCAAGGCGCGGGCTGTGCGCGGAGAGATTGAGCGCATCATCACCATTGCCAAGCGCGGGCGCGTGACCGGTGACGCGGTGCGCCTGGTGCATGCGCGCCGGCTTGTGATTAGCCGCATTGGCGATCAGGCGCTGGCGAAGAAGGTGTTTGACGACATTGCGCCGCGCTACGTGAACCGGGCCGGCGGATACACGCGGATGCTGAAGCTTGAGGCGCGGCGTGGCGATGCTGCGAAGCAGGTGTTGCTCGAGCTGGTAGAGGAATAGCAGCCGGTTGGAATGGGCCGATATCGGGCGCTGCTGGCTTACGACGGCACCGATTTTTGCGGCTTTCAGCGGCAAGCTGCGGGACGCAGCGTGCAGGGGGAAGTTGAGGCAGCGCTTGGGCGCATTAGCAATCAGCCGGCTGTGCCTGTGTTGGCGGCCGGGCGCACGGACAGTGGCGTGCACGCCGCCGGGCAGGTGATTGCGTTTGACTTGGATTGGGTGCACGGGGTGGAGCGGTTGTGCGCCGCGTTGAATGCGCATCTGGCATTCGATGTTGCGGTGCAAAAAGTGGAAGTAGTTGATGCCGCGTTTCATCCGCGGTTTGCGGCGAAATCGCGGCGGTACGAATACCAGATTCATAACGCGGCAGTGCGACTGCCGCGCACAGCGCGCAGCCAGTGGCATGCGTGGCCGGAGCTGGACTTGGGGATGATGCAGGCCGCATCGATTGCGTTGGTTGGCCGGCATGACTTCGCCACATTTGGCACAGCGCCAGAAGGCGGCGGAAGCACAGTCCGCACTGTGACGCGGGCGCAATGGCGGGCGAACGGCGCGGAAATGCTGTTTGAGATTGCGGCGGACGGCTTCTTGTACCGCATGGTGAGAAGCATTGTGGGGTCGTTGTGCCAGGTGGGTTGGGGGGCATGGCCCGTGAGCGAACTTGCGAAACGGCTTGCAGCGTGTGACCGGAAACTTTCCGGGAGCGCCGCACCGGCGCATGGGTTGAGTCTTGTAGAAGTGGAATATTGAGGTACTGTGGTGTATAAAACTTACGCAACCAAATTGAGTGAAGTCGAACCAGTGTGGTTCGTGGTGGATGCAAGCGGGCTGACGCTTGGGCGTCTCGCAACGCGCATTGCAGTGGTTTTGCGTGGCAAGCACAAGCCGATGTTCAGCCCCTCTCTGGACACGGGGGATTTTGTGGTCGTCATCAACGCGGAGAAGGTTGTGGTCACCGGCGACCGCCTTGACCAGAAAAAATATTACCGGCACTCGCTGTATCTGGGCGGGCTGAAAGAGATAACGTTGCGACGCTTGCTTGAAACCCACCCGGAGCGCGCAATTGAGATGGCTGTGCGTGGCATGCTTCCGAAAACACCGCTGGGGCGCCAGATGATGCTCAAACTAAAAATATATTGCGGTGGCGAGCACCCGCATGCTGCGCAGCAGCCTACGGCGCTGCCGGCTTAGTCCGCGCGAGGATCAATCAATGACAGACAAGCACTATTACGAGGGCGTCGGGCGGCGCAAGCGCAGCACTGCGCGGGCGCGTTTGTTCCCGGGCGGAGCCGGCAAG
>CANNEJ010000197.1 GCA_947503585.1 Anaerolineales bacterium
CGCGCATGCGGTGCTGGTTGGCGAGGGATTGCTGCAGGCGCCGGACATTGCGGCGCGGGTGCGCGAGTTCAGCAGCCAGCCGCGGCCGGTTAGCCATGCCAAAAGTTAAGATCTGCGGCGTCACCACGCTGCAAGATGCGCTGGCCGCAGCGCACGCCGGCGCAGCGTTCATCGGGCTGAACTTTTACCAGCCCAGCCCGCGCTACATTGAACCCGCAAGCGCAGCGCTGATTGCAGCAGCGCTGCGCGCGCAATTGGCTGCGCACTGCCCGCTGCTTGTTGGCGTGTTCGTCGACGAACCACTGGCCACGCTGCAGGAAATTTGCGATCAAGTGCGCCTCGACTATCTGCAGTTAAGCGGCACGGAGCCGCCGCAGCTTTTGGCTGCGCTGCACGGGCGCGCCTTCAAGGCCATCCGGCCAAAGAGCGTCACAGCGGCGCAGGAATTGGCAGCCAGCTACGCGCCAAGCGCAACGCGCGATGAGCGCGCACCCGCGCTGCTCCTCGACGCGTATCATCCGGCGCTGTATGGCGGCACGGGGACGCAGGCCAGCCGCGAAGTGGTGTTGGCAGTGCAGGCGCTTGTGCCGCGGGTGATGGTGGCGGGCGGCCTCACGCCTGCAAATGTCGCGGACCTGGTGGCATCGGCCAACCCGTGGGGTGTCGACACAGCCAGCGGCGTTGAAAATGGAAACCCGCGGCGCAAAGACCATGCCCGCATTGAAGAATTTATCCAGCAGGCAAAAGCCGCAGCAGGAAAAATAAAATGAACAAAACCTCTCAGCAAACACTACCGGATGAGCGCGGCTATTTCGGCGCGTACGGCGGCCGCTTCGTTCCTGAAACGCTGATCCCGGCGCTTGACGAACTGCTGGCTGCTTATGAGTCCGCGCGGGTGGACCCCGCATTTCAGGCACAACTTGCCAATCTCCAAGCCACGTATGTGGGGCGCCCAACACCGCTGACGCACGCGCGCCGCCTCAGCCAGCAGCTGGGCGGTGCGCAGATCTATCTGAAGCGCGAGGACCTTGCGCATACCGGCGCGCACAAAATCAACAACGCCATCGGGCAGGCACTGCTTGCGCAGCGCATGGGCAAACACCGCATCATTGCGGAAACCGGTGCCGGGCAGCACGGCGTGGCAGCCGCAACCGCCGCTGCATTGTTGGGGCTGGAATGCCACGTTTACATGGGCACGGTGGACATGGCCCGCCAACAGCCAAATGTGTATCGGATGCAGCTGCTGGGCGCAGAGGTGCTGCCCGTGGCGGCCGGCAGCAAAACCCTGAAGGATGCCATCAACGCCGCCATCCGTGACTGGGTAACCAACGTGCAATCCACGCATTACATGCTCGGGTCAGCCTTGGGACCGCATCCGTACCCGCGCATAGTGCGTGACTTCCAAAGCATCATCGGAGTAGAAGCCCGCCGCCAAATTCTGGAAGCCGCCGGCCGCCTGCCTGACCTGTGCATCGCCTGCGTGGGCGGCGGCAGCAATGCCATCGGCCTCTTCCACGCCTTTCAGGAGGATGCAGCGGTGGACTTGATTGGCGTGGAGGCGGGCGGCAGCGGAATAGCCGGCGGCGTGCATGCGGCGCGCTTCTCGGACCCGGAGCTTGGCCGGCCCGGCGTGCTGCATGGCACGCGCACATTTGTGATGCAGGATGCGAATGGACAAATTGCAGATACGCACAGCATCTCCGCCGGGCTGGATTACCCGGCCGTGGGGCCCGAGCATGCTCACTTGCGCGATCTTGAGCGCGCTCACTACACTTACGCCAGCGACTCTGAAGCGCTGGCAGCCTTTCATCTGCTATGCAAAGTGCAAGGCATCATCCCGGCTTTGGAAAGCGCGCATGCGATTGCGGAGGCAGTCAAGCGCGCGCCGTCTATGCCAAAAACGGCGGTCATCATCGTAAATCTTTCCGGGCGGGGAGACAAAGACTTGGACACCGTGCTGCAGGAGACAGGTAAATGACCGGCGTTGAACACGGGTTGCCAGCCATCGCAGCCATGTTTGCGGCAGCGCGCGCCGCACAGCGCGCGGCCTTCCTGCCCTATTATCCAATTGGCTATCCATCGTATACAGAATCGCTGGATGCCATCATCGCCCTGGCAGAACTTGGAGCTGATGGGTTTGAGATTGGCGTACCCTTTAGCGATCCGCTCGCCGACGGGCCGGTCATCCAAGCCGCCACCCAAACTGCGCTTGCAAACGGCATAACAGTTCGGCGCTGCCTGGATGCAGTGCGTGAACTGCGGCTCCGCGGCGTGATGCAGCCGATGCTGCTAATGAGCTATCTGAACCCGCTTCTGGCATATGGGCCGGCGGCTTTTGTGCGCGATGCAAAAGCTGCCGGTGCAGACGGCGTCATCATTCCGGACCTGCCGGTCGAGGAAGCCGCCGAATGGGCGGCCGCCTGCCGCAGCCACAACTTTGCGCAAGTTTTGTTTGTTGCTCCCACAAGTGATGCGGCGCGCATCGCGGCGGTAGCGGCGCAGGCAACTGGTTTCATTTATTTGGTGTCTGTCACCGGGGTTACCGGTGCCCGCACCGGCCTTTCGGCTGATCTTGCTGGCTTCGTTGCCCGCGTGCGCAGCCGGGCGGGTGGCATCCCGTTGGTGCTGGGCTTCGGCATCAGCACCGCAGCGCATGTGCGCCAGATCGAGCAGCTCACAGATGGTTTCATTGTGGGCAGTGCGCTCATAAAAGCAGCCCAGGGCGGAGTTGCGGGCGTGCGCGCGTTCGTTACTGAATTGCGCGCGCCGTAAGGCGCACAAATCACGCCACGCTCCGCCCCTGGTGCCATTTGCGCAGCGCAAATTCACAACCCCATAGTCCGGTCTGGCCGCCGGCGTTGATATACCGCAGCGCGCTGCACTCCGCAACTCTTGACGCCAATCGCCCCCGGCATGCCCGCGGCGCTGGCCCCATCCGTCAGATAATTATTTAGGGGCGGTATTGCCGTAAATTCTACTGTACAGATTTTCGCTCATTTGACAAATTGCTGGCAATTGAAATAACATAGGGGAAAGGTCGGTGGATCATAGTAATAGTAGTTGCGCGTAGGATTGTTTGAATCGATACAGTTCCCTTGTTATATATTTTTCTTAAATAAATTGGCGTTATCTTATTAGAGACTCTAGGGCCTGTAAAGATTCTTCTTCTGAACGCGCACTTGTATCAATAACAGGGATTGGCAGTGCATCTCCCTGTCGCCTTAAAAATTTAAGCCAATTCTTCATATCTTCAGTGAATAGCTCTGGCTGTCCTCGCTGGTTTAGCCTTCGCGCCATCTCTGCTTCATTGCAATCCACAAGGATGATTTGGTAGTCGGTGAAGTCGTGCTTCCGGAAGCCTTTTTGAATAAATTCTAGATTCACCTGTCCCTCAAAAAAGACCTTTTTATTGTTATATTTACTGATGAGCGTATCAATCCACTCATAGGTTTTAGCTTTTTGCCAAGCCGATGGCGAGCCATACTCCGCATTCATCTGCTCTAGACTAGGGATCCCAATAGAATCAAAATGCAAAAACACCCTGTCTTTATCCGCATATTTTTTAGCCAACCCTGCAAGCATAGTGCTTTTACCGACGCCAGAAGCGCCGGTAATGAAGGTTACAGCTCTCACTGAAGCCTATGGCTTCGACGTGTTCGCAATGCCCCATATGGGCTTATGCTCAGCCATGAGGTCTGAATGAAAAATAGCGTGATACTCCACTGACTTAATAGGGAAAATAAAATAGCGATGGAGGCTGTAATGTTGGTTAGCAGATAGGGATAGCTATTAGCTTGCAAGCGCCCATTCTGAAGACGGATAGGAAATTCAAGCTCCTTAACACCTCCACATAATGCAGCCTCCCGCCCCTCTTGTCAAGCTTTTCAAGCACCAATTTCCGCTAACCTCCACCCAACCATTGGCTTGGAGTCAGAGACTACATTTACTCAATTTTTGACGGGATTGACGGGATTGCCAGGATTGACAGGGTTGACAGGATTCACCGGCCCAACAAGCAGAAATTGCACAACTTCGATACGCCGACATCAGCGGTCACCAACT
>CANNEJ010000198.1 GCA_947503585.1 Anaerolineales bacterium
GTACGCAGACAGGATGCCTTCGCCGCCCACAATGATGCCTCCGGTGGGAAAGTCCGGTCCCTTCACAAACACCATCAACTCCGCCACTGCAACCGCGCCGGCTTCCTCCACCAGTGCCGGCTCTCCATCCTCATCCTCTTTCCCTTCGGTTGGGATGGTCTCGCTGCCGCCGTTCATGATGATGCGCGTTATGGACTGCGCCTGTGATTCGGTGAGCCCGAACTTGGCACTCAGCTGTGCGGGCGCAGCTGTGCCTTCAGCCTGGATCACGCCCAGTATTTCGTCACGGTCAATCAGGTAGGCAATTGCTGCTGCCAGCTCATTTAAGTTGTGCGGCGGAATGTTGGTGGCCATGCCCACCGCAATGCCGGACGAGCCGTTGAGCAGCAGATTGGGCAGGCGCGCGGGCAGCACACTTGGTTCCTGCAGCGTACCGTCAAAGTTGTCGCTCCAGTCCACCGTCTCGCGGTCAATATCCAGCAGCAGCTCTTCCGCAGTGGCGGCCAGGCGCGCCTCGGTGTAGCGCATAGCCGCTGGTGCGTCGCCGTCCACCGAGCCAAAATTTCCCTGCCCATCCACCAGCATATAGCGCATTGAAAAGTCTTGCGCCATGCGTGCCATGGCGTCGTACACGGCCGTGTCGCCGTGCGGGTGGTACTTGCCCAGCACCTCACCCACAATGCGCGCCGATTTTTTGTGCGCGGTGTTGGCACGGATGCCCATGTCGTGCATCGCGTACAGAATGCGCCGGTGCACGGGCTTCAATCCATCGCGCACATCGGGCAGCGCGCGCGCCACAATCACGCTCATGGCGTAATCGAGGTAGGCGCGGCGCATCTGGTCGTCGATGTTGACGCTCTGAATTGTGCCGATATTATTGTTTGTGTCCATTTTTAAACGGAACCGGGAACTACATTTGCCGGCCGCCCGGCCGGCCGCGCAGCGGGGTGGGAACCGCCGGCGCGGATGCTTTTCGTTCAGGGTATTATACTTTATTGGCTGGTAAGATGGCGGTTGCTCTAGAAGCTGGCCACACTGAAAATGATGATAAATCAACTGAAAAACAGGCGCTTTGCAAGCGGGCAGGTTGGCGCGCTTGCGGGCAGCTGCCTGCTTGTGGGCAGCTGCCAACGGGCGGACAATAATGCCTGCTAAAGCCACTGTGGGCAGTGCGTCTATTGCCGATTTGGTGGCGCAAATTCACGCTGCACCGCACATGGTGGTGTACGAATTTGCCGGTGCCGGCAGCTTGGCGCTGCTCTGGCTGCACAGCGTGGGCGGATCATCGCGCACCATTTTGGAGGCTACCGACCATTACGCCAATGCATCCACCAGCGATGCGCTGGGGCATGACCCGGAGCAGTTTGTGTCTGCGCCGGTGGCGGCCGGCCTGGCACAGCATGCGTACCAGCGTGCGCAACGGCTGGCGGCCGGAACTGTGCCTGTGGTTGGCATTGGCTGCAGCGCTGCCATCTCTACAGACTATGTGAAGCGCGGTGCGCATCGCTGTGCGGTGGCGGTGTGTACGCGAACCGGCATCACGCACTACGCCTGCGTGTTTCGCAAGGGCACGCGCTCGCGCGCGCAAGAGGAAGACTTGGTGAGCCGCATTGTGCTGCGCGCACTGGCCGAAGCTTGCGGCCTGCCGGCACCGGTGGTGCCGCGCCTGAACCGCAGCGAGCCGCTGCTGGTCGAGAGCCAGCCGGCCACCGATGCGCTTGACCAGTTTTTGCAGAGCGCCACCGACACACTTAGCGTTTATCCGGATGGGCACATGGCTCCCAATGAAACGCACTCCGGGGTGTGCCTTTTGTCCGGTTCGTTCAACCCGCTGCATGACGGGCACGTGCGGTTGCTGCAAGTGGCGGCACACACGCTGCACCGCCCGGCGCTCTTTGAGCTGCCGGTAATAAATGCCGAGAAGGGTTTGTTGAACTATGCCGTGTTGCAGCGCCGCCTGAGCCAGTTCAAGCGGCCGTGGCGCGTAGCGCTAACGCATCTGCCGCTGTTTGAAGACAAGGCCGCCGCGTTCCCCAACTCCGTGCTGGTGATCGGCTACGACACGGCGGTGCGCCTGCTGGAGACGCGCTTTTATTCCGGCAGCGCGGCGCGCATGCGCGTGGCGCTGGATAAAGTGCGCGGGCATGGCTGTTCATTTTTGGTGGCCGGGCGCTTGTGGCAAAACGAGTTTCGCACCCTGCGGGACATTGCGCTGCCGGCTGGTTACGCGGACTTGTTTACAGAGCTGCCCGAAGCCCAGTTTCGCGTGGACACATCGTCCACCATGCTGCGCGCAACGCGCGCCTGAAACCCGCGCGCGGGCGGCTCAGCTGCCGAGCCGGAAGACAGAGCCGCCGTGGTGCACCACGTACAGCTCGCCGGCTTCATCCTCCCCGAAAGAGCTGATGTTTAGTGCGCTTTGGAGCAACACGGTTGCGCGCCACGCGCCGCCCGCTGCCGGCCGCAGCGCCCAGATGGTGCCGCTGCAGTAGTCGCCATAAACATAAGCGCCCTGCAGGGCGGGCAGGCTGCTGCCGCGATACACGTAGCCGCCGGTTACGGAACAGCCGCTGCGGTGGTCGTACTCGGCGACGGGCATGCTGACGCCCGGCACGCTGCAGCCGGATTGCACGCAGTGATTGCCTTCCACGATGTCCCAGCCATAGTTACGCGCGGCTGTTTCGGCAGCGGGTTGAAAGTTAATTTCCTCCCAGTCGCCCTGGCCCACATCCGCGATGAACAAGTCACCGCTGCGCCGGTCAAAGCTGAAGCGCCACGGGTTGCGCAAGCCGTACGCCCAGATTTCCGGCAGCCCGCCGCCTGCTACAAAGGGGTTGGCTGCGGGCAGCGCGTAAGGCAGCGCAGAGTCCACATCCAGTCGCAATATTTTTCCAAGCCAGGTGCCCAGATTTTGCCCGTTGCCTTGCGGGTCACCGGCGCTGCCGCCGTCGCCCAAGCCAAGATACAGGTAGCCATCCGGGCCAAACGCCAGCTGCCCGCCATTGTGGTTGGGGTAGGGCTGTGCCTGGCGCAGCACCAGCGTGGCGCTGTCTGCGGCGGCGCGCTGCGCGTCTTGCGATACCTGGTAGCGCGCGACGGCGGTAGCGCCATCTGCGGCGGAGTAGTGCACAAAGAAGTACCCGTTGCGCGCATACTGCGGATGGAACGCGAGGCCAAGCAGGCCGCGCTCGTTCGCGCGGTCGTTCACCAGGGCGCTGATGTCCAGGAATGCATCCGGCTGCAGCTGGCCGCTGCTGATAATGCGCACGCGGCCGGGCTGTTCGATTACAAACAGGCGCCGCGAGCCATCGCCCGCATGCGTGAGATACACCGGCCGCTCGAACCCGGTGGCAAGCGGCAGCAGCTGGTAACTGACTGCAGGCGGGGCAGTGGCGGTTGCCGGGCTGCGCTTGGTGGCGTCAGGCTTAGTTTGCGGTTGCAGTGTGGCGCGGGCGCGCGGCGTTGCCGTGCGCAGCGCCTTATTAACTTCCGGCATGGCCGGAACTACGGCCACACAGGCTGCCAGTGCCACAGCGAGTGAAAGCAGCAGTCCGCGCCGGAACCACGCGCGGTTGCGATTCAACATGCGGCGCCGCTAGGGCAGTGGGATTTCGAGACGGCCGGTCGCCAGCAATGCCAGCAGACCCAGAACCAAAATATTCAGGAACAGCATCAGGGCAAGAAAGAAGCGCCGGCCGCCGCTCATTGCGGGCTCCGCACGCGCGTGCTACTCTGCCGGACGGCGCCGTTTGCGCCTGCCGTGAATTTCACGAACCGTGCCCCGGAAAGAAACGCGTAGACCCGCATAATCGTAGTGCAAGTGTACCCTTCGAAAGCAAGCCGCGCAAGCGCCGCTAACCTGGACGCGCGGCAACCGTGGCCAAAGATATACAATCCAACCGGGCCCGGCCAATGAAACCCATCTTGAAGACCGCCTGCCTGAAAGGGAGCTGCGAGCGGCGTGTGCAGCGCTGCTTATGTGCTTGCCGCGCAGCTGCCTTGCCGGCGCCGCTGCTTGCGCGGCAGACTAACGCATGATTCGGCTGGGTGCGTT
>CANNEJ010000199.1 GCA_947503585.1 Anaerolineales bacterium
GGTCGAGGAGCTTGCGCTTAGGCTAGGGGTGCAAGCGCAGGTCGAGATCACTGGTTTTGTGCGAGAAGTGGACAAATTTGTTGACGAATACCGGAGGAGCAATATTTTTGTGATGCCGAGTGTGTTTGAGGGCGGCAGCAAGCCGCGCGGCGAAGGGTTTGGTATCGTCTACCTTGAGGCGGCTGCTTGCGGCAAGCCGGTCATCGCTGCGAAAGGCGGCGGCGCTGCCGAAGCGGTGGCTGATGGTGAAACCGGGCTGTTGATCGATGCGGCAAAGCGGGACGAGCTGCGCGGCGCAATTGAGCGTTTGCTGCGTTCGCCGGAAGAAGCGCAGCGGATGGGAGCCGCCGGGCGCTTGCGCGTAACGAAACTATTCTCAAAAGAACGGTTCGAGGAGCGTTTCTCCGAGCTGCTGCGCAAATAAGTTTTCTCTGCTGCGGGCACGCAGCCGCATATTGTGTGAAGTCCGGGAAGCGCCGGGGTATGCGGGCATAGGTTTGCGGCTTGGCGGCGCACATGATTGTGGGGCGCCGGCGTATGCTGTGTGTAAGCGCGTCAATCAACGCGCGCGGGTTGCGCCGGGCGTGCCAGCGGCCACAATAGCGCCAGCGCCAATGCCAGCAGCGCGCCCAGATTCAGGATGCCCACCCACTGGCGCAGCGGTGAGAGCACCGGCACAACCGTAGCCACATGCCTGCCGGCGGGAGAGCGGAAGCCGAGCAAGCCAAATGTAGTCGGAAAGACATCCACTGCAGCGCCGTCAACACTTACTTTTAAATGCGGGTAGTATGCATAACTGAGCTGCACATAGGCGGGCGCAGACAGTGTGTAGTCCAGCTGCACAAGCTGACTCTGCATTAGGTGCGTGTGCACGGTGAGCGCCAGTGCAGCGCTGGCAGCTGCGGCCGGCAGCGCTGCAACCGGTGCACGCACCGGCAGAAACTCCGCCGTTGCAGTAGCCGGTGCAAGCTGCATGGCGCTGGCCAGCGGCGCAAAGTACAGCGGCGGCGGCTCCACGCGTGCCCTGGCACTCGCCAGCATGGGCAGCCCGCCGCCCGTCGGCACAATCACCGCGCCGTCGGCGGTTTGCACAGCTTCCGGGCGCTGCGCCAGGGGCGTGGGCGCATCCGTGATCACATAGTCCACATTGGCAAGCAGCAGCAACGGAAACGCTTCGCCAAATAATTCTGCGGGCGGATGGGCGCGGATGCCCCACGGGTTGGGCCCGCTGGGCCGCAGGTTGCGAAGGAACGGCGCAGTCATCACCGGAGAGTCGCCGTTGTTCTCGAAGCCCGGCATGCCCGCCAGCATGGGCACCTGCCACCCGTTTTCCGGTGCGGTTTGGTCCAGCACGCGCCCGTCACCTGTGCCGCGGCGCGCCATTAGCCACGCATGTGCGTCCGTCCGGTTTTCCGGGCTTGCATTCACGCTGGGCGGCACTTGAAAGTTAACGAACAGCGTATGGCGCAGCATGTCAAACGCAATCATGGCGCTCACCGCAGCCACCAGCGCAGTGACCCAGAACTGCGTGCGCTGCGCCGGCTGCGCACGCGGCGGCCCGCCCAACTTGCACAACCAGCACACCAGGCGCGCACCCAGTGGCCCCGCCTCCAGCTCTGCCACAAAAACGCCCGTGCCCACACAGGCGCTGATCAGAACGAACACGGCAAACTGGCCTTGTGAAGAGAACAGGGCTGTGTAAGGCCCGATGGAAAGGAACAGGCCAACGACTAAAAGCAGCAGTGCGCCGCGGGCGTAGGGACGCCGGCTGGCGGCAGCTGCCAGCCCGCCGGCAGCTGCCAGCAATAGAATGCTGTTGCCCACGTAGCCCCATTGCCACCAGCGGCTCTGTCCGCCGTCCCACGTAAACACCGCCGCAAAAATCTCGCGCACCGGCCAGTCTGCCACACGCTGCACATAACCGCCGCTGTACCAGCCGCCTTGCGTTGTGAGGCTGTTTTCGAGCGCGGCCGGCAGAGTGTAGAAGAGTGCGGCAAGCACACCGAGTGCCATCCAGCCCGCCAGCCGCAAGATGGCACGCGCTGCCAGCGCCGGGCTGCTGTGCAGCGTGGGCGCGCGCACCAACCCGTAGAGTGCGGCAAAGATGCTGGCGTAGAAGCCAAAATAGACATGCGCTGCAAGCGCCGCAGCGGTGACCAGGCCGAGGGCAGCCCCGGTGCGCCGGCTGGGCTGTGCAGACAATACATGTTCCACCAGCAGCAGCTGCAGCGGCCATAACAGGAAGGTGGGCGCCATCACCAGCTTGCCCACGAAAACGATGTTGTGATAGCGATAGTACGCGCAGCCAAACGCAGCGGCTGCGCAAAGCGCTGCCAGCGGTGAAGCACTTAGCCGCCGCACAAAAGCAAACATTGCGGCCACGGAAGCCACATGCAGGGCAAACAGCAGCGCCTTTGCAGCCACCCAGATGTTTGGCACCAGGCTGCTGACCAATGCCAGCGTGGCAAAAAACAGCGGGCTATAGAACTGCATTAAGGGAAAACCCATGTCGCCCCAGTTTGTCCAGGTGGGCAGCTGTCCGCTAGCCAGGATGTCGCGCAGCAGCCAGGCCAGAGTTGTGTAGTAGATCCCATCCGTGCTAACGGTGAGCGTGCCGGGCAGCAGGTAGTACGCGCCGGTGAGTACACCGAGCATGCTGAGCAGCGCAGCCGTGCGCCGGCTGCTGGCCAAGACGCCCTGCAGCGCGCTGCTGACAGCGCCGTCGCGCCACTCCGCTGCGCAGAGCGCCAGCACCGCGGCGAGAGCGGCAAAGCGCACCGGCCAGCGCACGCCGGCCACCACCAGCGCCCATGCGGGCGCCGGCCCCCAGCTGCGCATGCGCAGGAAGGGCCCGTACACCGTGTAAAGCTCTGCGTGAATGTAGGTCAGCGCCAGCACAGCGCAGGCCGCAGCCACCACCCATTGCTGCCGGCCAGCGCGCGGGACTGCAGTTGCGGGCGCGCTTTCTTTCACCGCGGACATTTGGTTTCCAGCAGGTAAATCAGGTGCATTTGTGGGCGGTGCGGAACAGGCTGCCGCCTTGAATTGTGCGCGCAGCGCTTGGAGATGGTGAGCATAAAACTGTTGCAGTGCCGCCGGCCCTAAGCTTACTGGGCGGTGCTGCGAATTCTGGAATGATACCCCGCAGAAAGAAACATACGCGTGGCGCAGCGGCCGGCTTTGGCTGGCAGCAGCGGTGGTAGGTCCGGGCTGCAAAGCCTAGTTTTCAGCACCGCAGCCACGCTGGCCAGTTGGGCTATCATCGGAGCGTTATCCACGGGCGCCCTGAGTCCGGCTTGGGCTTGGCTGCAGTGCGGGTTTAGTGGGTGCGGTGCTACATTTTGCTTTATTGGCATTCCCTGCAAGCTTGGCAAGTGAGCGATGCAGTGGTTGGAGATTAGTATGCATACATCCGGGTTTAAAACTTTCACTGCGACACTGGCTTTGCTGGCGCTGCTAGCCGTGGCGGGCTGTACAACCGGGCCGGATGCGCTGGTGCCTTCTGGTGTGGCCGCACGCATGGACCCTTCTGGCAAACATGTGGAACTGGGACCAACTGTATTGCGTGTCATGTCATTCAACATCTGGCTTGGGGGCGAACTGGTGGACCTTGGCAAGGTGGTGGAGGCCATCAAGCTGTCTGGCGCGGATGTGGTGGGGCTGCAAGAGTCTGAGGGCAATGCGCGGCGCATCGCCGATTTGCTGGGCTGGGCTTTTGCTGATGAACGCTTGCAGATTATTTCACGCCATCCGTTGATTTCTCCGCCGGACGGCAATGGCATCTACACATTTATTCAGCTGGCTCCGGGGCAGGTGGTCGCCATGTCAAACATCCACTTGCCCTCCAACCCCTACGGGCCGGAGCTGGTGCGCGATGGCAGCCTGCTGGAGCAAGTGCTGGCCAATGAGGTGGACACCCGCATGTCATGGCTGCAGCCTTATCTGCCGCATTGGCGCACGCTGATTGCTGCCGGCATGCCGCTGCTGCTGTCCGGTGACTTCAACACTCCGTCGCATCGCGACTGGACTGCAGCTGCTGTGGGCGC
>CANNEJ010000200.1 GCA_947503585.1 Anaerolineales bacterium
GCGCGCAGCGCCGGAAAGTGATCCACCATCAAGCTAAGCTGTGCGGGAAAGCCGGCGCCGGCCGCCATGCCGAACATGCCAACCGCCAGCGCCACCCACAGCAGCGAGAAGCCCGGTGCCGGCACCAAGCTGGCAAGCAGCAGCAAGCTGTAAGTCAGCCCGCACAGCGCCGCGCTACGCTGCAAAATTCGCAGCGCCCCGTGCCGGTCAGCCAGCCGCCCGCCCCACAGCGAACCCGCAGTCACACTCAAGGGCAGCAAGGCTTGAAAGCCGCCCGCCCAACTCTCCGGCACGCCCATGCGCTCTGCAAGCATAAAGGGCAGCAGCGCGTGGTAGGTATAGATGGCGTAGTACTGTGCGAAACCAAACGCCAGTGCAGCGGCTGTGGCGGGCCGGCGCACAATCTGCAGCAGCTCCGGCAGCCCCACGCGCTGCGCAGGCGCGGGCTGGGCCGGCAGCTGCCACAGCACCAGCAGCAACACCAGCAGCCCGCAGCCTGCCAGCGCCCAAAAGTCGCCGCGCCAGCCAAACCAAATTGCAATGGCGCTGCCCAGCAGCGGCGCTACTGTGGCGCCCAGCGAATTAGACATTGTGAAGAGGCCCATGGCGCGACCGCGCTGCTCCGGCGCGTACGCATCACTAATTGAGGCGACGCCCACCGCAACCGCTGCTGCAATGCCAATGCCCTGCAGGCAGCGCACAGCCAGCAGCGCACCGAGACCGGCAGTCACGGAGCCCCACCAGCTAGCACCTGTAAATAGCAGCATGCCCGCGCCCAAAATCCATTTGGAAGAATAGCGGTCGACAAGCGGCCCAAAAATTATCTGGCAGCCGGCCACGCAAAAGCCGTAGACGGAAATGGTGAGGCCAATGCCCGCCTGGCTGGTCTGCAGATCGCTGCTCATGGATACCAGCGCGCCGGAATAAATCATTTGCGCGAAGGCGCGCAGGAACCCGGCGGCCAGCGCTGCGCCTACCAGCACGCGCCACCCCGCCGCGCTGGCGCTCCGCGCCGGCGCTGGCGGCAGCGCGTTAGAGCCAGTCACGCGCAATCGCCTCTACCCACCCGCGCTCATAAAATGCCTCGCCCTGCCAGGTAGCCCGCAATCGCAGATCCACATTAAAGTGCGTGGCAGTGCTTTTGATGGTGCCGTGCACATGCACCGCCGCAACATGGCCGGCCTGTTCAAGATCGTAGTGAATGTCCGTGGCAATGGTCACATGCGCGGCGTCAATATTGTGCGCGGTCATCTCCATGGCTTCCGAAACGCCCAGGCTGATGCCGCCTGCCAGCTCACTGCGGTCACCGCTAAAAACACGCACTGTTACCGTGTCGGCCAGTACATCCTCAACCACCGCATAGGCTGGCGGCAGCTCAGTGTAGGAACCGCCATGCACAACATCCGGCGGCGTGAACTTCAAAACAGGCAGCGGCGCGCTGCCGGGTGCCAGCGGCAGCTCCAGGCGCGCGGGACAAGCCGCACCCCAATGCAGCTGGTTGTGTGCCGCGTAGGGCGTGGGCCACAGCACCGGCCACCAGCCGCTGCTCACGCTCAGGCGCAGCGCATTGCCCGCGGAAAACTGATGCCCGATGCCTTTCAGCTCCACATGCACTTCATACACCACGCCGGGCTGCAGCGCCTGCGGGTGCGCATGCCCATTGCGGTGCGCCAGATTGAGTATGCCGGTGCTCACCAAGGTTGCGGCACCATCTGGTGCAACCTCACTGAGGCGCACAACCACAGCCGCAACCGGAGCGCTGCTGGAGACAAAGAGCACAACGCCCGGGTTTCCCAACACGCGCAGCGGCTCAACCAGCGGTGCAGAAGTAAACACTGGCACAAGCGCGTCGTCAGCGCGCATGTCGCGTGCCAACCCGGTTGGCAGCCCGCCAGGGCCCCAGCACAGGGATGCGTGCGTGCCATGGGCGGGCCGGTGTGCGTAATGCACCACGCCCGGCTGTGCCGGCGCGCTTTCACAAAGCGCCGCGCTGCCCAGCCACAGCGTGGCAGTGGCTGTTTGTGCAGCGCCAAACCCGGCCGTAGCCTGCCAGCTGCCGGGCAGCTGCAGCGGAAATGGCTGCGGCGCCGCGTGTGCTGTTTCGTAGTACAGCAGCGCCGGCTCGTCCATCACGCCATTTTGGTCGCCGCGCAGCCAGTGGCCAAAGAAGCGCACCATCTCGTGCATCCAGTCCAGTGCAGGGCCGGGGAACGGCGCGTGCGGCAGCGTGTGCCCCCACGGGCCAATGATGGCGCGGCGCGCTGCGCTGCAATGGCGCAGCATGCGCAGCGCGCTGTTGGTATAGCCGTCATTCCAGCCGCCCACCAGCAGCATGGCGCATTTGATCCTGCCATAATCCGGCGCCAGCGATCCACAGCGCCAGTACTCGCCATCATGCTGCTGCCGCAGATTGTTCAACACCCACGGCGGCGTTTGCTGCAAGCGCTCGCGCCATTGCGGGAGCCAGCCGGCTTGGGCAATGGACGGTACCGGCGGCAGGGCGTTCATGCCAATCTGGCTGAGTGTGTAGCCTAGCATCTCGCTCACCGTTTTGCAGCCACCCAGAAAGTGCACATCATCCACATAGCGGTCTGCACTGGCGTACATGGGCAGGATCGCCTTGAGCGCCGGCGGCTGCAGCATGGCAACTTGAATAGATGTGAAGCCGCCATAGCTAATGCCCCACATGCCCACGCTGCCGTTGCACCACGGCTGCGCCGCCAGCCACGCCACCACATCGCAGCCATCCTGCGTCTCGGCGGCCGTGTACTCATCCAGCGCCACGCCGGCACTGCTGCCCGTGCCGCGCACATCCACGCGGCAGCCCGCAAAGCCGCGCTCTGCAAGGTACCCCATGCGCGCATGGTCAGACTCGTAGCGCCAGTCGTCCTTGCGGTACGGGATCATCTCCAACACCGCCGGAAATCGCTGGGCCGCAGATTGCGCGCGCGGCAGCCACAAGTTGGCGGAGAGCAGCACGCCATCCCGCGCCGCAATACGTACATGGTGGTGCACATCAAATTTATGTGCGCCAGAGCTGCTCATTATTTTGGCCGTGGGAAGTCTAGAAGAAGAGTTGCGCATCGCGCAGCTCCAGCGAGCGGCGCGCCACATAAGCGCGCAGTTCTTCGCGCAGCGCCGGATCCATTGGCGGCTCGCTGTACTGCGCCAGCAGCTGGCGCCACATGCCGTGTGCGCGCTGCGCTGCATCGTGCGCACCGCCCGCCTGCCAGCTGTCGTAGCCGGTGCGGTCAGCCAGCGCGGTCGCAAAAAATTCGCTTTCAAAGCGCGCTTGTGTGTGCGCGGTGCCAAAGTGATGCCCGCCCGGCCCGATGGCAGCGATGCTATCAAACGCCAGGCTGCTGTCATCAATTGGGAAGCCGCGCAAATAGTGCGCGAACATTGCCAGCTGTTCCGCGTCAATCATCAGCTTTTCAAAGGAAACAGTAAGGCCGCCCTCAAGCCAGCCCGCTGCATGCATCACAAGATTGGCATGCCCAAGCACGCATGGCCACAAGTTCCACATTGTTTCGGTGGCGCCCTGTGCGTCAGCCAGCTTGGACGAGGTAAGGCTGCCGCTGCCACGATACGGCAGGCGATAGTGGCGCGCCAGCTGCGCGCCGGCTAGCAGCGCCCACGCACCCTCCGGCGTGCCAAATGCCGGACTGCCACTGCGCATATCGGTGTTGGTCGTGAAGCCGCCATACACCACCGGCGCGCCGGGCCGCACCAGCTGCGTCAGTGCAATGCCCGCCAGCGCCTCGGCGTTTTGCTGCGCCAGCGCAGCCGCAATGGAGATGGGACTCATGGCGCCGGCCAGAATAAACGGCGTGATGATGCACACCTGCCCCGCGCGCGCATAAGTTATCAGGCCGCCCAGCATGCGGTCGTCATAGGTCAGCGGGCTGTTGGCGTTGATCACATCGCCGATCACCGGATCCGCTGGCAGCGTGCCGCCAAACGCAATGCGCGCCATCTCCACCGCGTCGGCCGTGATGATGCGCCCCTGCGCGCCTTCCAGCATCGCCTTGTCACTCAG
>CANNEJ010000201.1 GCA_947503585.1 Anaerolineales bacterium
CACGATGACCGAGGTTACGCTTGTGGCCTGCCCGACGGCCGAGTTTCCGTGCAACTGGCTCGGCACGCGCTACGGCAGTGCTTATGTACCCAACCCCTGGCCCATCGCGTATCAACACAGATATGCGGCGATGTGGGGTGCAGTGGGGCAATGGGATGAAAGCAATCGTTTGAAGCTTGCAACAAAATACTGGTTGCGCTACCAGATCACCACCCGCTGGGGCACTCAATCTTTGTCGCCGGCAACTACCGTGGTAATTGGCAGCGCCCCGGAATTGCCGGCACTGGATGCACCGGTAGTGACGGCAGTATTGCCGGACAACGTGACGGTGCGCTGGCCGGCCAAGCCGGCCTGGTTTGACGATGCCACGATGACCGAGGTCACGCTTACGGCCTGCCCGACGGCCGAGTTTCCGTGCAACTGGCTTGGCACGCGTTACGGCAGTGCCTATGTACCCAACCCCTGGCCCATCGCCTATAAACACAGATATGCTGCGATGTGGGGTGCAGTGGGGCAATGGGATGAAAGCAATCGTTTGAAGCTTGCAACAAAGTACTGGTTGCGCTACCAGATCACCACCCGCTCGGGCACTCAATCTTTGTCGCCGGCAACGACCGTGGTTACCGGCAGCGCGCCGGAGTTGCCGGCTCTGGATGCGCCGGTAGTGACGGCGGTACTGCCGGACAACGCAACGGTGCGCTGGCCGGCCAAGCCGGCCTGGTTTGACGATGCCACAATGACGGAGATCACACTTGTGGCTTGCGCGATCGCGGAGATTTGCAGCGCGGACCAAAATGCAGTCTACCGTTTTGGACCGGCCACAGCCCGCAAATACACGCCGCCGTGGGGCGCGTTAGGGCAGTGGGCGGAAAGCAATAATTTGAAGCTCGCGACTTCGTACTGGCTGCGCTATAAGGTGACGATGCGTTGGGGCCAGGCGTCGTGGTCCGGCGCAGCGTACATTATGACGGGAGTTCAGCTGCCCGGCGCAGGCACGCAGCAGCCCACCGCCAGCCCCTCGGCCACGCCAACACTGACGAGCACGCCGACCTCCACCATTACGCTTACTCCGGGGCCGTCGCCCACGCCGACGCTAATCCCCGGCTTGGGTGGTTATGCGGTAATTCATCCTGACGGACATGTGTGCGGTGTAACTGTTGCAACAAGTGCAAATCCGTTTGGCAATGGTGGAACAATGCCTGTCGAATATATGGGTTGTCCAGTAGGAAGCAGAATAGTTTTCCAAACCAAACCTTCGCCTTCCGGAAATGTTGCTGGCTGGCATGGCGCTAACGTCACTTATAGCAACGGTGTTTTCACCATAACAAGTGAAACAGATGGAAAGATCTCCATCACAATTCAAGATGGAATTGCCACCGGTGCAGATGGGCGGGTTTGGGATACAGGATCCGGTGTCACCCTGAGACCTGCAAATACAGCCACGCCAACGCTGACGAGCACGCCGTCTGCAACGCCCACGCTGACGCCCACGGCGGCGCCATCGCTCACGCCCACCGTTGCCGCCACGCCGCTGCTGAAGCTGCCGCTTACGCAGTCGTTTGGCGATGTGCCGCCAACGCATCCCTACTTCGCGCAAATTGAAGCGCTGTATCGCGCCGGCTACACGGCCGGCTGCAGTACCAGCCCGCTGCTGTACTGCCCGGAGCGCAGCATGACGCGGGCGGAAGGCGCGGTATTTGTGATGCGCGGGCACCGCGGCGCTGCTTACCAGGCGCTGGCCCCCGTGAAATCAGAATTTTCGGATGTGGACGTGGCCAACTGGTCCGCCAAGTGGGCCGTGGCCCTGCAGACCAACGGCTTGACGGCCGGCTGCAGTGCGCCGACGGCAGCCAACCCCGGCCTGCCGCGCCTGTACTGCCCGTGGCAGGGGCACACGCGCGTAGAGGGCGCAGTGTTTTACATGCGCGTGATGCGCGGAGCGGCGTACACACCGCCGCCCGCCACCGGCATGTTTGAAGACCTGGATCCTGCGTGGTGGGGCACCAAGTGGGCCGAGGCCGCGTACACGGCCGGCATTGCGCCGGCGTGCAGCAGCGCGCCGCTCAAATATTGCGCCAGCGCGCCCCTCACGCGGGACGTGGCAGCCTTCATGCTAGTGGGCGCCAAGAACCTCCCGCTGCAGTAACCGCCCGCACCCGCCGCGCCGTGCAGCGTGCCGGCTGCACCGTTGACAAGCTGCCACCCGTTCGATATCATCTGAGTCACTTTGCCGGAAAGTGGCGCTGGGCGCGCCACGCGCCGCGCGATATAAATCCCACCGTTGGATAGCCAGGAATATTTAAGAGAATTGGAGCGCAAGCTTGCCGCTTTGCGCGCGGAGCTGCGCCAGCTGGACCTTGCGATGGGCGCTGCGCGCGCTGAGCTGGCTGAGCTGGCGGTGCAAGCGCGCTTGCACCGCACTGCGGTTACCGCGCCGCTGCGCTTAGAGGTGTACCGGCTGCGTTTAGCCCGCCAACAACTGCTTGCCCGCATCGGTGACTGCGCCAAAAAAATTGACACGAACCTGCACACGCGCATCGACACCTTGTCCACCGTATCAAAGGTCGGGGACCGGCAGAGCCTTGAGATTAAACAAGGGCTGTATGCGCAGCTGCGCGAGTTGCGCGCGGCGGCGCGCCTGGACGCGGTCGCGCGCTGAGGCTGGCATGCATGTTGCAATCTTGCGGGCATGGCAACCGCAACCAACGCCAGGCCGCAGCAAACTGGCAGTGCGCGCGCGGCTCAGCTGCGCGCCATGATCAGGCAACTGGAGCTGCGGCGGGTGAGCCTGTGCGCCCGCATGCACCTGATAGAGGCGGAAATTCAGCAGTTGCAGGCAGGCCCGCAGCTTAAATCACAGAAGTAAACGCGCTCCGGCGCAGCGCGCATGAATCGCCTGCGCTGCCCCGCACCGGCCCGTCCGGCTTGCGCTCAGGGAACAGCCGGCGCGGCTGCCACCGCCGCGTGGTCATGGTCCGGCAGGATTGTCTCTGCGTTTACTATGGCGGGAATGAAATAGCCGGCGCTGCCGGCCAATGTGCCGCACAGCCCGCAAAACATAATCAGCAACCCCATGCCGGCTCCCGGCCCGCTGCCCACCAGCCAGCCGAAGGCGGTGGCCAAACCACCCGCAGCGCGCATTTGTGGCTCCATGACAAAGTCTGCCAACGTGCCGGCAATTAGCGGCGCAACCGGACTGCTGAGCTGCGCGATAATGCGCCGCGCCGCAAACACGCGCCCCTGCACGTCGGGCGCAACCTTGGTCTGCCAGATGGCCTGATTGGAGCCGTTGATCAATGCATTAACCAGTGCCATGCACACCATGCCGGTTATCCACACTGGCAGCCCGCCCTGCAAGCCGGCGATGGCCATGCCAATGCCGGCAAGAATCCAGCCCAGCAGTACGCCGTGCACGCGGCGCTTAAATCCGCCCCAGGCACTCATTACAACTCCGCCGACCACGCCGCCGATTGCGCCGGCCGACTGCGCCGAGCCGAGCAGCAGGCTGCTGGCCGCGCCGCGCGAAAGAATCATCGGCGCTATCAGCGTGTCGCCCATTGCGGAAAAAAAATTTCCGCAAAAGAATATCAGCTGCAGCCCCAGCAAACTCGGGCGCGCAAAGATGTATTTGAATCCGTAAGCGGCCTCCTGCAGCAGGCTGCCGCTGCCTTGCACACCCGCGCTGCTGCGCGGCGGCTGCGGCACGTGCACCAGCGCCAGCGCGCCAAGCGCAATGCTAAAGGTGGCCACGTCGAAAAGCAGGATGCCGGTGAGTTGGATAACGGGCAGCAAAGCGCCGGCCAGCAATGGCGCCAGCACCCCCGGCCCGCTCTCCACCAGCGCCATCATGCCGTTGGCGCGGCCGTACTGCGCCTTGGGCAGCATGGTGGTGATGGCGGCCGAATACGCGGGCCACTGGAACGCCATGCCAAGGCCGTAAATGACTGCCGCAACGTACA
>CANNEJ010000202.1 GCA_947503585.1 Anaerolineales bacterium
CGCCATGCCGGTGGGGCGCTGCAATGGCTGGCGCGCGGCAGCTGGCGCGTTGTTATTTTCCACGGACAGCGTTCATGTCGTTAATCGTTGCCGGCGGCGCGCGCCGCTGGCGGCCGGCTGCGCTTCGCTTCAAGTGTAACCCCGCCGGGCGCCAGCGCTGCTGCGCTGCTGTGCCGGGCACCCGCCGGCGCGGCAATTTGTGTTTGCGGCCGCAGCCGCGCAGCAAGAAAGCAGCGCCCAAGTCCTGAAATTGGTTGGTACAATCTGCGCTTGCGGGGCACAGTGCTGGTTGCCCGCGCCACCCCATGCGCTACTTAAATCTTCTCGCCGGGCCGGGCAGTGCCGGAGACTTTGCTGACGTCATAGTGCCGGCGTGGGGCTGGCCGATGCTGATCAGCGTCATCACGCTGGCGCTGCTGATTGACCTGTTTGTCTTTCACCGCCAGGCGCATGTGATTGAGATTCGGGAGGCTGCGCTTGAGAGCGCGGGGTGGATCGGTTTGGGCCTCGCCTTCTCCGGCGTAATCTGGTGGATGTTTGCCGATCAAGGCAAGGGCACTGCGGCA
Source organism: Anaerolineales bacterium (assembly GCA_947503585.1). Taxonomy (GTDB): domain Bacteria; phylum Chloroflexota; class Anaerolineae; order Anaerolineales; family UBA11657; genus BD1. The sequence continues at coordinate 567 of CANNEJ010000202.1, forward strand.
GCGCTCGAGTATCTCAGTGCGTACCTGATTGAAAAAAGCCTCTCGGTCGACAACGTATTTGTGTGGGCAGTGATCTTTGCCCACTTCGGGGTGCCGATCGAGTATCAACACCGCACGCTCTTCTGGGGCATCTTCGGCGCGCTGGTGCTGCGCTTCGTATTTATTGTTGCCGGCGTGGCGGTTATCGAGCGTTTTGAAGGCTTGCTGTTGGTGTTCGGCGCGTTCCTGATTTACACCGGCATCAAGCTGCTGCGCGCCGATGACAAACCCATGGATCCCAGCCAGATGGCAGCGCTGCGCCTGTTTCGGCGGCTTGTGCCGAGCACCACTGAATTTGACGGGCAAAAAATGTTTACGCGCCGCAGCGGCAAGCTGCTGGCGACGCCGTTGCTGGCAGTGCTGGTGGTGGTTGAGGCAACCGATGTAATTTTTGCGGTGGACTCTGTGCCGGCCGTGCTGGCCATCAGCCGCGCGCGCTTCATTGTGTTTGCCTCGAATGCATTTGCCATCCTCGGCCTGCGCGCGCTGTACTTTCTGCTGGCGGACATGCAGACGCGCTTCTACTATCTCAAGCATTCCATCTCAGCCATCCTGGTTTTTGTCGGCGTAAAGATGACGCTCTCCTTGTGGCTGCATGTGCCGACGGCCGTGGCGCTCGGGTTTATTGCCCTGGTTCTGGTGCTGGGCGTGGTGGCGTCGCTGCGGCGCACCGCAGTGGACGGCGCAGCCGATGGCGCGCCGTAGTGCGGCTGGCGGGCGGCAGCATAGTTTTTTCCGCACGGGCTGCAGCCCGAAATTCTTGACACAATCCAGCCACCTCCGGTAAAATTTGCCTCTGTTGCCCCTCTAAATGAGGGGTTGTTTATGCCTGTAAATCCAAATCTTTAATAAACGCAAGGACGCTGAAAAATGTCTGAACTAAATCCATTCGAGCAAAATGCAATGTGGCTGGTGCTGGGCATGTCGCTGGTGGGGCTTGCCTATGCCATCTTTTTGCGCAACCAAATTCTGGCTGAGGACAAGGGCACTGCCAAAATGCAGGAAGTGTGGGGCTGGATCAAGTCCGGCGCAAACGCCTACCTGAGCCGGCAGGTGCGCGCCATCGTGCCCTTGATTGCGGTGCTGACCGTGGCGTTGTTCCTGTCTGTGTACATTGTGCCGCCGACCAGCGAAGCGGTGGAGCATTTTGCGAAGATGGGCATTGCGGACGCGGGGAGCGTAACGCTGCTGGTGGCGTTTGCGCGCGCGATTGCGTTTGTAATGGGCGCGGGCTTCTCGCTGACGGTGGGCCAGATTGGCATGCGCATGGCGGTGGAGGGCAATGTGCGCGTGGCAGCCGAGAGCCGCCACAGCTTCTCCGGCGCGCTGCGCATTGCGTACCGGTCCGGCACCATCACCGGCATGCTGACGGACGGGCTGGGCCTGTTCGGCGGCACCATCATCTTTATTGTGATGGGCAAGGCAGCGCCGGACGCGCTGCTGGGCTTTGGTTTTGGCGGCACGCTGCTGGCGCTGTTTATGCGCGTGGGCGGCGGCATTTTTACGAAGGCGGCCGATGTGGGCGCCGACCTTGTGGGCAAAGTGGAACAGGGCCTGGAAGAGGACGATCCGCGCAATGCGGCCGTGGTTGCCGACCTGGTGGGCGACAATGTGGGCGACTGCGCCGGCATGGCGGCGGACATTTTTGAATCTTACGAGGTCACCATCGTGTCCGGCCTGATCCTGGGCCTGGCGCTGACGGCGATCACCGGCCATAGTGAATGGTTTGTATTCCCGTTGATGGTGCGCGGCATCGGGGTGCTGTCTTCGATGATCAGCACCTACCTTGTGAAAACCCCGGAGATGGAAGATGGCGGCGACGCCTTCAAGGCGATCTCCAGGGGCTTTCTGTATGCGGCAATCATGTCGAGCGTGATGTTTGCGGCAGCCGGCTATTACTACATGGGTGTGCTTGGCCCGCAGAACCCGCTTGGAGAAATCCCCGGCGGCTGGTGGCGCCCGGTGCTGGCGGTGACGACGGGCGTGGTGCTGGCAATTCTGATTGAGCGCGTAACCGAATACTTCACCGGCACGCACAGTGCGCCGGTAAGAAATATCTTCAAGTCGCTCACCGGCGGGCCGGCCACCACAATCATCTCCGGCCTGGTGCAGGGGTATGAAAGCGCCGTGTGGTCTGTGATTGTGATTGCAGGCACCATCTTCTCCTCCACGGTGGTCTTTTCCGGCATGGGCAGCACGCCGGCGGAGCAGGTGGCGTATGTTTTGTACGGCGTGGCCATGACCGGCATCGGCATGCTGACGCTTACCGGCAACAATGTGGCGATGGACTCGTTTGGCCCGATTTCTGACAATGCCAATGGCATTGGCGAAATGGCGGATATGGACGAAAAGGCGCGCAAAGTGATGAGCCAGCTGGATGAGGTGGGCAACACCACCAAGGCCATCACCAAAGGCGTGGCCATCGGCTCGGCCGTGATTGCGGCCGTGGCATTGTTTGGCTCGTTCATTACAGATGTGACCAAGGTGCAGCAGGCTGCAAATGCCGCGGCGCAAGCCGCCGGCAATGCGCTGCCGTTTGCGCAGCTCTTCAGCGATACCGGCATCCGGATTTCCATGCCGGTGGTGTTCATTGGCATGCTGCTGGGCGGCGCGCTGCCGTGGATGTTCTCCTCGTTGTGCATCAATGCCGTCAACCGCGCAGCCGGCCTGATTGTGGAAGAAGTGCGCCGGCAGTTTCGCGATGGCGTGCTGGAACCGAAAGGCTCGCCGCGCTTCAAGGAGCCGGACTACAAACAATGCGTGGGCATCTCCACCGCTGCCGCGCAAAATGAGCTGATTGCGCTGGCGCTGCTGGGCGTGATCCCGCCCATTTTGGTCGGGCTGTTTTTGGGCGTGGAAGCGCTCGGCGGCTTTCTGGCCGGCATCATCGTCTCCGGCCAGCTGCTGGCGGTGTTTATGTCCAACGCCGGCGGCGCGTGGGACAACGCCAAGAAAATTGTTGAAGACGAACCGCGCCAGCCGGAGAAGAACATCGGCAAGAATTCCGAGCGCCACAAGGCCGGGGTGGTGGGCGACACCGTGGGCGACCCGCTAAAAGACACGGCCGGCCCGGCGCTGAACCCGATGATCAAGGTGGTGAACCTGGTCTCGGTCATCATTGCGCCAATTGTGATTACGTTTACGGCCATCACCCTGTGGACGGTTGTGTTTGGCCTGGTGCTGCTGGGCGTGCTGGTGTGGGCGGTGATGCATTCCAAGCGCGAGATTGTTGCCGGCTAGGCGACAGGTTGCAAGGGGTTGAACAGACACCGGGCCGCACAGCCCGGTGTCTTGCTTTAAATCGCGTGCCGCGGCGGGGCGGCACCCAATGCGCACGCCCGTGCGA
>CANNEJ010000203.1 GCA_947503585.1 Anaerolineales bacterium
AAAGCAGCTATTAAACGTGTTTAACGGCCGGCATGATGCGGACCCGGACGAAGTCGTCGGCGTTGCGGCTGATGGAAGACATGCAAAGCTTTCGCCTGCGCAACTGGCTGCGATTGCCGAGGCCACACGCACCATTCTGCACAGCGTCGGCGAGGATCCGGATCGCGACGGCTTGCAGCGCACGCCGCAGCGCGTCGCGCGCATGTACGCGGAATTGCTAGCGGGTTACGGTATTGATCCGCAGTTGCTGATTAACGGCGCGCTCTTTGATGTGGATTATGAGGAGATGGTTGTGGTGCGCGATATCGAATTCTCATCGCTCTGTGAGCATCACATGCTGCCGTTTACCGGGCATGCGCATGTGGCCTATATTCCCAACGGCAAGGTGCTGGGCTTGTCAAAAATTCCGCGCATTGTGGACATGTACGCGCAGCGCCTGCAAGTGCAGGAGCGCCTGACAACCGAGATTGCAGACTTTATGGTGGCGACGCTTCAGCCGCAGGGTGTGGCCGTGGTTTTGGAGGCGGCGCACATGTGTGCGCAGATTCGCGGTGTGCGCAAACATGATGCGCGCATGGTGACCAGCGCACTGCGCGGCACTTTCCGCGACCAGATGGGCACGCGCCTGGAGTTCATGCAGCACATCAACATGCAGCGGCCGGGTGCTGCCTAGGGCGGGCGGCAGACGGGAAAATTGCTGCGCTGTTAGCGCCGAAAACGTCAGATGGGCAGGCGCAGCTTTGTTCAAGCCTGCTGGCTAAGCGCGAACCGCACTGGGCACACTAGCGAACTTCCCCCCGCCTACGGTGCGATCAATTTAACTCTCGGATTGTTTGCACTCAATTAGTTTCCGGCTTTGCAAATACTCTAGTGGGAAAATACTTCCGGTTTGGGCGGCAGGACGGGTATTTGGCCGCGCTGCGCGTGTGGTGCTGCCCTCAGCTTTGTTATGATCTTATGGCGGCCGCAAATAAAGCAATTGGCAGGATGAAGTTAATGAATACAAATTGCAGCGCAGGTTTGCTTGGAATGCACAGATGACAGTGACGCCGCAGGCTTTCAAACAGTCGCTGGCGCAGTTTGCCAGTGGCGTAACGGTTGTGACCACCAGCCACTCCGGCATCCGGTGGGGCCTCACAGTTAGCGCGTTCAACAGCGTCAGTTTGAACCCGCCGTTGGTATCAATTTGTGTGGACTGCAAACTTGATGTGCATGCGGCCGTTTGCGCAAGCGGCATCTTTGCGGTGAACCTACTGGCGGTGCAACAGCTGGAGTTTGGCCTGCGCTTTGCCGGTATGGTACCGGGCCTGTCTGACCGCTTTGCAGGGATCGACACGCATACTGCAATCACCGGCAGTCCATTGCTGCCCGATACACTGGCATGGCTGGATTGCCGCGTGTGGCAAATCTACGCCGGTGGCGATCATTCCATCATCGTCGGGGAAGTGGTTGCCACGGAGTGTGGCGCCGGGCGTGCGCCGCTGATTTATCATGACCGGAACTGGCGCGGCACCGCGGCACTCGAAGACGGCAAACTTGCACCGTCACACAGCCCCACTGTGCCAGCGAAGAAACTTATTTAGCGGCGTTGTTGGGAGCAGGCTGGTGTTGTCTGGTTTGCGGCTCTGCGATGAAGTAAGTTCGGGGCAGGCAGCCGCAGCGCGTGAGGGGCAGCGGCCAGCACTCGGCAGCTGCCAGAGTGCCGGCTGCTGCGCGGTTTACATTGGCGGAGCCAGCGGAACCGGATCCACCAAATCGAATCCAACAGATTTCTCAAACTCCGCAATGCGCCCGTAGAGACGGAGCACCTTCTCGCGCACCGCTGCGCAATCCAGTACATCGAAGATGGCAGTGTCGTGCGTGGTGCCATCCGGATGCGGTACGCGGCGGGTAAGCCGGATGCCCTCCGCAAGTGCGCGGCGGCCACGGACATTTAAGGTCTCGAGAGCCACATCCAGCACATCGCGCAAGTGCTGGCGCGGGCCGTAAACACAGTCGGCTGCCAGGATCTCGGAGAAGTTAGCGTAGTTGGGAATCAGGCGCGCAGCCGGCATCGAAAAGTATTTGATGACATCCGCAAGGGCTTCCAGGGCCTGCGCGGGGTAATAGTAAAGGTATAAGCGCGCGCCTTCGAGAAAGAAGTTGTAGTGCGCGGCTTCATCAATTGCAATTGTGCGCGCGGCTTCATCAAGCACCGGGTCGGCATCGCCGCGGTAGTGGGCCAGCAGGCTCTTGCCGGCAGCAATCAGCGCAGTGTTGAGGTAGTTCACTTGCGTCGCGCGCTCCTGAATTACGGTGTAAAAAATCATGTGCATGGGGTTGTCCCACGGCAACTCCCAGGAGCGGGCCCGCAGCGTCTGCTTAAAGTCTTCGATCCACTGCGGCGTGCGGAAGCGCAAAAAGAGCAGCGCATTGTGCCACATGTCGGAGTGCTTTTCTTCTTCTGCACCCCAGCGAATATGGAAGTGGGAGCGCCCATGGCTGCGGCGGATGACGCGCAGCAGGGTGGTCACGTAGTCGGGCACGTATTGCTCAACCGCAAAGAAGCCTTCCACAATGTTGTTTAGCCGTTCGGAATGGTTGGAGCGCAGCGCGCGCCAGTCAAAGCTCGTGTCGGGATTCCAATTGCGGGTTTTTTGCGAACGCGAGAGATACCAGCGGTACAGGCCTACAAAGGCGCGCTCAATGTGGCGGTCTTTCTCTGCATTGCTTAGCAAACCGGGCGCGGTGCCGGGGCGGTCTGCATCAAGCTCACGCAGCAATTGCGGGTCAATTTCGGTCATAGGTGTGCTCCGGAAGGTTTTGCTCAGCGCGGGCGCCAGACGGAATTCAAAATTGCGCGCCCGGAGTTACTGTTGAAATTGTACCGTAGTGGCTGTTGGTTTGGGCGAGCGGGGCGGCCTGCGAGTTACCGCGGTGGGCTCTTTTGTGCTCATAAAACTTAATGAAGCAACAACCACTATTAGTCGGATAGGCAGTAATGTATGTCTGGCTCGTTTACCAGTTACTCAGGCCGCTATAAATTGAGAATCATGACGGGAGCTTCTGGCGGGCGGTCTGGAAGTAGTGCTGACTCACCGATCTCGAAACCGGCTTTTTCGTATGCCCGCACCGCAGCCAAGTTGGCTCTCCATACTCCCAACAAAAACTGGTTTATCCGGCGGTTTGCCTTGAGCCAGGCAGTGCTTGCCAATAACACTTCTTGGGCAACACCGCGGCCGCGGTATTCAACGTCACCGATTAGCACTCCGACTATGGCATAGCCGAGTTCAGAGTTGACCGGTTCATACTTTAAGTTCCCAATATGCAAGCCGGATAGCAGATCAAAAATTCCCAAAAACAAAACATCAGCGCGCTGAGTGCGATCCGCCACATACCGGGTTAATTCTGAAAGACTGTCAGTAACTGCTGAAATATTCTTTCGTGCTTCGGGTTCCAACAGCCAGGCACGGTATCGTTCTGAGACATCGGCAACAGTTAGTTCGCGGAGCAAAAATCTTTGCGTGGTGATCTGGACTTGCGGAGCCATCTACAATTTATGTTAGATGTGCTTCGAAAGACAAAATTGTAATCTGAACAAGAAAACAGAGTTTCAACATTGGTCGAGCTTTAATTGTAATGTAGTCGATGGGGATTGTGTGAACTGCGGCGGGGTTATCAAGTATGTCCCGCCGGATATGGACCGGCTGCCGGTTGCATGCGAGGCCGGCTACACCTTTGGGCGTTGTTGTGGGGTCTCCGGGTCGACGGCTACCCGAAGCGCCCCTCTACGTAGTCTTGCGTGCGCTGGTCTTTTGGGTTGGTGAAGATTGTGTTTGTGATTGCAAACTCGATCATGGTCCCGGCGCGGCTGCCATCGTCGGCCAGCATCATCATGGCAGTGTGGTCTGAGACGCGCGCTGCTTGCTGCATGTTATGGGTAACGATGACAATGGTATAGCGGGACTTGAG
>CANNEJ010000204.1 GCA_947503585.1 Anaerolineales bacterium
CCTGCGTGCGCCTGGGTTTGTGCCAGTCCCCGCTGCAAGTGCGCATGCCGGGCGGGCTGCTGCAGGTGCAGGTGGCGCCGGATTACAGCGTTACGCTTGAGGGCCCAGCGCAAAAAGTTTACGAAGGAGTAGCTGACCCCAAGGACTTGCTTCGGACCCCGCATAGTTCATCTTTGGACAGATTGTGTTGAAGTACCCGCCGGACACCGATGCTCTGAGTTGTTGGCCGGGACCTGCTGCGGTGCCGCAGGTTGAGCGGCGTACTCAACTGCCAAGCCTGTCACGAATCCGCTGCGATAACAGTTAAACTTACTTTGGGTTTGCGAAGCAAATGAATTCAACGTCTACCGTGGTGCATCTGCCGCCGCGCCCGTTTATGGGTGTGTGCCTGGCTGCTGCGTTGGCAATTGTGGTGGCTGCGCGCAGCGGCGCCGCCATTCCAGCCTGGCTGCTGCCGGTGGAGTTGGCCGCCACCATCCTCAGCCTCTTTCTGCTCGGCTCCTTCACCTACCAGTTGGAGAAGGATGCGCTTACCTATGGCATGAGCCTTGTGATGTTTGCAACTTTTGCCGGCAGCGGCTGGACGCAGCAGGGCATGCGCGGTGTGTTCAGCGCCGCCGAGCTGCGCGGCTGGCTGGATGTGCTGCAGGCTGCCACAGCCACGCCCGCTGCGCTTTTTATTGCTCTGGAAGAGCTGATCCATCTGGACACGATGCTCTTCATCCTCGGGCTTACATTTTTTGTCGCGTGCATCGCGCACACGCGCGTGCTGGAGGAGGCTGCATTCTTCCTGCTGCGCCGCAATGCGGGCGCAGTGCTGCCCACAGTCATCGCCATCACAGCCGTGGTTGCAGCGGCCTCCGGTATCTTCAGCGGCGTATCCATGATCGGGCTGGCAATCCGCACGCTGGTCATCATATTGCTGCTGGCGCAGGCGCCGCCGCAGACGGTGCGCTACGCGGTGATCGTGTGCACTGCGGTCACCACCGTGTGCGGCATGTGGCTGGCATATGGCGAGCCGCCCAACCTCATCATGAAAGCCAATCTGATTAATCCCGCCAGTGGCACACCTTACCTGACGGATGGTTTCTTTCTGCTGTACTGCCTGCCGGCCGCTGTGCTCACTTACGGCTGCGTGGCATGGAGCTTGCGGCAGAAAATTGGCGGCTTGCGGGTGGACCTTGCCAGGCTGGATGTGCTCGATGGGAACGCTGCTGCCGTGCGCTTTTTGCAGGCGCTGCAGCACGGTGAGGTGCTATTGCCCGTGGAATTTGCAGAGGCGCACGCTGCCGAGCTGGGCGCACATGCCGCTGAAGTTGTGGAGCGCACGCGCACTGGCGAAGCCTTGGGTTTGGCGCTGGTGCACGCGGGCGTGGCCCAGCCGCTGCGCAAGCAGCTGCTCGGCCGCTTCATTGATGAATCGCTGGCAGACGCGCTTGACCGCCATTATGTGCTGGAGAGCCAGAACATGAGCCCCGGCTTGGATGAAGGCGAGGTGGTAATTGCGCGGGCGCTGGCCAAGCTGGATGAGCGTCGCATTGGGGTGCGCCGCACCGGCTTGCTGGCGGCGCTGCCCTTTGGCGGGCTGCTGGTGGCACATGCCTTCAACCACCATCTGCCGCTGTTCCTCGCATCTTTTGCCGGCTTTGCGGTAGCGCTAGCCGCAATTTGGAGCCTGCCCAAAATGCGCGCAGCCGCGCTGCGCGCTGCGTGGGTGGAGTTCAGCGAGTATCTCTTTTTGCTGCCGTTGTTTTTTTCAATTTCACTGCTTACCCGTTCCGAATTCTTTGGGCAGTTTCAGCAGCTGATCCAAAGCGGCAGCCGCTCCATGGGCCCGGCCAGCATGGCGCTGGCGCAATTTTTTGGCAGCAGCGTGCTGTCTGCGCTGTTGGACAACAATGTGGTGGCGGACTTTGCGGCGCGCGCCATTCAGGGGCTGCCGCCGGTGCTGATCCTGCTGTTCTCAATGAGCCAGATTGCGGGCTACGCGCTGGGCGGCTGCTGGACGCACATTGGCTCGGCGCAATCGGTGGTGGCTTACGCATTCATCCGGCGCGACCTGGACCCGCGCTTTGGCCCGCTGCAATACGTGCGGGCCTTCAGCCCGCTGCTCGCCACGATGGCGGTGGTGCTCACGCTTTATATTGTTGTTGTGGCTTACGTAACAGCCGGCGGCTAAAAGCCGGCCGGCGGGCAGGCGCCCGCTGCGCGCTTAGTCGTCGTCGGCGTCGGGCTCGTCGGCATCGCCGAGCAGGGCAAGCGCCTGCGGCTCAGGCCACTCCTCCACTTTGCGCAGCTGTTTGGTCAGCTGTTTGGTTATGGCGCGTGTGCGCACCTCCGCTTTTTCCACAACGTTGGTTGCCTGCTGCAGTTTCTCGCGCACCTTCTGCAGCACATCGTTGTACTTTGCAAACTCGGTTTTCACCGCGCCCAGCACCTGCCAGATCTCGCTGGTGCGCTTTTCAATTGCCAGCGAGCGGAAACCCATTTGCAGCGCGTTGAGCAGCGCGGCCAGCGTGGTGGGCCCGGCCAGCACCACGCGATGGTCGCGCTGCAGGCTCTCCACAATGTCCGGCACGCGCAGTACTTCCGCGTACAAACCCTCCAGCGGCAAAAACAATATGGCGAAGTCAGTTGTGTGCGGCGGCTCGATGTACTTTTCCTTGATGGTGCGCGCTTCAGCACGCACGCGCAGTTCGAGGGCTTTGCGGGCGGCATCCGCTGCGGGTTTGTCGCCGTCTTCCAACGCGCTGTTCAGGCGCTCGTAATCCTCTTTGGGAAACTTGGCGTCGACGGGCAGCCACACCACTTGCTGCGCATCGGCGGAGTGGCCGGGCAACCGGATGGCAAACTCCACGCGGTCCTCGGAGCCCGGTATGGTGGCCACGTTCTTGGCATATTGCTCGGCCGTGAGCACTTGCTCCAGCAGCGCGCTGAGCTGCATTTCACCCCAGGTGCCGCGCGTCTTCACATTGGAGAGCATGCGCTTCAAGTCACCCACGCCGCTGGCGAGCGCTTGCATTTCCCCCAGGCCTTGATGCACGCGCTCCAGCCGTTCACTCACCAGCTTGAAGCTTTCGCTCAGGCGCGTCTCCAGCGTGCTCTGCAGCTTTTCATCCACAGTCATGCGCATCTGTTCCAGCTTGCCCGCGTTGTCCGTTTGCAGCTGCGTCAGCTTGGTTTCCACCGTCTGGCGCACGGCTTCCAGTTTTTCCTCGTTGCTGTGCGCCAGCAGCGCCAGCTGCGCAGCCAGCTCTTCGCGCTGCACCTTCGAGCTGTCTGTGCCCTGCTGCCGGATGCGGTCCAGATTGTCCGTGATGCCCTTTTGCTGTTCCTGCAGTACGCGCGCCAGCTCGGTGCGCAGTTGGGCGGTGCCTTTGCCGGCCTCGTCGCGGTTTCGCACCAGTTCTTCGCGCAGGCGCGTCTCAAGTTTTTCCTGTTCGCGGGCGGCCAGTTCCAGTTCGCGCAGCACGTCGCCACCGGGCGCGCCACTGCGCTGGCGCAGCGCCCACAGTTGCAGCAGCAGTACTGCGCCGATTGCAGCCAGTAACAGCCAGCCAATCAGGTTGGGCATGGCTTCATTATCCTACAACTGAAGGAGGCAAGCGATAGCTTTTCAAATCGTACCGGTTCCTTTTGCGGTTGGCTGGCAGCTGCCCGGCTGGAGCTGGTTTATCACCGGCCTTGGGAGGCAGGCACGCCGCCGGTTGCCACACTTTCTGTGGTGCTGGTTGTAAAGTAGGCTGCGCAGCGCAGCAATGCGCTAAGTAGGCTGCGCAGCGCAGCAATGCGCTGCGCGCTAAAGCGCTGCCAGCAGCGTTTGCATGCGGTGCCTGTACGTGTGCTCGGCCAGCACGCGTGCGTGCCCCTGGCGCGCAATCCGCTGGCGCGCCTCCGGATCAGCCAGGTACTCGCGCGCTACCGCGCCGGCTT
>CANNEJ010000205.1 GCA_947503585.1 Anaerolineales bacterium
CAGATAACAGTTGAGCCGCGCCAGCCACTCCTCGCCGTGCAGCAACGCCGCCTCGCACGCCACCAGCCCGAAGGTGTTCACCGCGCCCGTCAGGCCCAGCATGGCCGCCTCCAGCTGCGCGCGCAGCGCTTCATCCGGCACAATTGCAAAGCCGCACTCCAACCCGGCCAGGTTAAAAGTTTTGCTGGGCGCCATCAGCGTAATGCTGCGCGCTGCCACCTCCGGCCCCAGCGTGGCCAGCGGCACATGCTGCCGGCGCTCCAGCACCAGCTCGCAGTGAATCTCATCTGCCACCATCACAATATTGTGCGCCAGGCACACCTGCGCCATTTCCTCCAGGGTCGCGCGGTCATGCATCAAGCCGGCCGGGTTGTGCGGATTGCACAACAGAAACAGCCGGGTGCGCGGGGTGATGGCCGCGCGCAGCGCATCCAAATCCGCGGCGTAGCTGATGACGCTGCCGTTTGTGCTGTGGGCCAGCGGCGCAAACTGAACTTCGCGCTGCTGGTTGGCCACCGCATTGATAAACGGGTAGTACACTGGCGGCTGCAGCAGCACTCCGTCTCCGGCTGATCCGATGGCGCGGCAGGCCACGTTCAAGCTAACCACATGCCCCGGCACAAACAACAATGCCTCGGGCTGCACCGTCCACTGGTACAAGCGCTGCAGGCGCTCGCAAATAACCTGCCGCAGCGCGTCACTGGGACGCGCGTAGCCAAAGAGCCCATGCGCCACGCGCTGCTGCAGCGCAGCTTGCACCGCTTGCGGCACCTCAAAGTCCATGTCTGCCACCCACATTGGCAGCACATCCGGCGCATAGAAGTTCCACTTGATGCTGTCCGAATTGCGGCGGTCGATAATGCGGTCGAACTCAGAACTCATTGCGGATCTCCAGTTGAAGTGGGTTTACGGTTGGGGTTTTGAGAACGGGTTGCACAAAAAAACCAGCTCCGGCAGCCGGCCCCAACCTGCCGGATCAGCAGGTGCGCGACGGGTCATTGTAACCGCTCGGCCCCAGCGCATTTGCCGGCCACCCGCGATCGCGTCCCCATTCCCCACCGGAAAACGGCGCACCCCGCTACAACTAATGCCAGCGCTGCGCCAATCGCGATACACTCCGCTCTTACAAAATAGGAGCTAAACAAAATGAAAATTAGATCGATGGTCATTGGACTGGCACTGGCAGCCACTGTCGCTGCCTGCAGCAGCGCGCCCGCACCACTGGAGGTTACTATCGCGGCTGCGGATATCTCTCTGGATGTAACGCGCATTGATGCGAAGGTCGGGCAGATGGTGAATATCACCATGAAAAACTCCGGCGTGCTGGAGCACAACTTCAACATTGATGAGCTGGGCGTCAAGCAGGCGTCCCTGAAAGGCGGCGAGACTGCCAAGTTCAGTTTCTCCGCTACCAAGCCCGGCACCTACAACTACTACTGCGGCATTGCCGGCCATGAGCAGCTGGCGCGCGGCGATCTGGTGGTAACCGAGTAAATCAGGGCAGCGGGCGCACGCGCGCAGCAGAAGCCGGCCATGCGTGGCCGGCTTTATTATTAGCCGCGGCGCGCTGTGCGCAACCTAAGCGCACGCTGCGGGTGTTAAACTAGAAACTGTGGCACGCATATTCTTAATTCGCCACGGCGAAAATGAGTACACGCGCACCGGCCGCCTGGCGGGCTGGACGCGCGGTGTGGCGCTCAACGCCGCCGGGCAGCAGCAAGCGCTGGCGCTGGCTGCTTACCTCGCTGCCGTGCCCGTGCACTTCATATACAGCAGCCCGTTGCAGCGCGCGCTGGAAACCGCGCAACCGCTGGCCAAGCGCAAGCATTTGCGCGTGCGCGTGCTGGATGCGCTGGGCGAAGTACGCTACGGCGCCTGGCAGGGCAAAAGCCTGAAGGAGCTGCGCCTGCGCAAGTTATGGCGCACCGTGCAGGAGCGCCCGTCGCAGATGGTGTTCCCGGGCGGCGAGGCGTTGCGCGCGGTGCAAACGCGCGCCGTAAATGCGGTGGAGCTGCTGGCTGCGCGCCATGCCGGGCAGACCGTGGCGCTCTTCTCGCACGGCGATGTCATTCGTGTGACGCTGGCGCACTATTTGGGCACCCCGCTGGATCTCTTCCAGCGCATCATGATTAGCACAGCATCCATCTCCGAAATCACCATCAGCCCGGCGCACATGGCCGTGGTGCGCGCAAACTTCAGCGTGCCGCCGCTGCCCGCTGCCGCGCCGTAACTGAAAGAATGGACGACTTCAACCCGGTAGACCGCATTTGTGCCGGCTGCGAGGGCGAGCCCGGCCAGCGCGTGTTTTACCTGCAGGCACGCAAAGACCGGGAGCTGGTTACCCTGCTGTGCGAAAAGTTTCAGATGCAGCAGCTGGCGGCCGGCATCACCAAGTTTGTGGACGAGCTGCAGGCGCGCTTCGGCGAGCTGCCCGCTGCAATCACTGATTTTGAGGAGACCGAGATGGAGCTGGAGCAACCCATTGAGCCGCGCTTCCGCGCCGGCCAGCTGGGGCTGGGCTATGACGAGGCCGAAGATTTGCTGGTGCTGGTAGCGCAGGAGCTGACGGACGATGCGCCCAACCAAGACCCGCCCGCCGAGCCGGAGTCCGCAGACAGGCAGACCGTCCGCTTTTGGGCAACGCGCCAGCAGATGCTAAATCTTGCCGCGCACATCTCGCTGGTGGCGTCGCGCGGCCGGCCGGTGTGCGGCAACTGCCTGCAGCCCATTGATCCCGCCGGGCACTTCTGCCCGCGCCGCAACGGCTTCAAGCACTAGCGCGCATGCCAAATCTGAAGCACAGCGCGCTCTCGCTGGCGCGCACGCTGGAGGTGCTGGCCGGCGGCGAGCTGAGCATCGACGGATTGTTTGAAGCCGGCTCCAATTACACATTCCTAACGACACTGCGCTGCGCAGAGACGGTGCTGCAAGCGGTGTACAAACCGACGCGCGGCGAGCAGCCGCTATGGGATTTTCCGGAGGGCACGCTTGCGCAGCGCGAAGTGGCTGCCTATGAACTGAGCACGCTGCTGCACTGGGAGCTGGTGCCGCCCACCGTGCAGCGCGACGGCCCGCACGGGCCGGGCTCCGCGCAGTTGTATCTGGACATTGACCCGCAGGGCCACTGGTTTAATTTTAATGAGGAGGAAAAAGCGGCCTGCCTGCGTGTGGCGGTGTTCGACTTTCTTGCCAACAACGCCGACCGCAAAGCCGGGCACGTGCTGCGCGACCGCAGCGGCGCCATCTGGCTCATCGACCACGGCATTTGCTTTCACGAACAGCCCAAGCTGCGCACTGTAATTTGGGAGTTTGCCGGGCAGCCCTTGCCGGAAGACCTTATGGCGGATGTGGGCGCGCTCAAGCAGCGCCTGGCCAGCCCGGCGGAAAGCGCTGCGCTGCGCGCACTGCTTTCGGAAGCGGAGTTCAAGGCGCTGCAAACGCGCACGCGCCAGCTGTTGCGCGCCGGGCACCTGCCCGAGCCGCACCCCGGCCGCAACTTTCCATGGCCGCCGTTGTAGCGCGCTTGCCCGAACAACGCCTGCTGCTGCTGGGGTTTGGCAATGTGGGCCAGTGGCTGGCGCGCCTGCTGCTGCGCCACAGCGCGGCGCTGGCGCGCGAACACGGCATTGCCTTCCGCATCACCGGCATTGCCACCGGCCGCCATGGCGTGGTGTGCAATCCCGCCGGCATTGATGCGGGCGCAGCGCTGCAGCTGGCTGCCGCCGGCGCGCAGCTGGGCGCGCTGCCCGGCGTCCAGTCCCTGGCCGATCCCGCAGCACTGCTAGCAGCCGGCGCCGGGGATGTGCTCTTTGAGAACTCGCCGCAGAACGCACACAGCGGGCAGCCCGCGCTGGATTACATTCGCACGGCGCTGCAAGCCGGCATGCACGTCATCACTGCCAAT
>CANNEJ010000206.1 GCA_947503585.1 Anaerolineales bacterium
GATTGTTGCCCGGCTGGTCAATGCCGGTGGCTGAGACTGTGTCTGTTATTGCCTTGGACATGATCACATTCGCAAAGAGTTGACCGGCACTCACCTTCCATCCTTCGCGGAATCTAGAGTACACATGCCCATAGTACCCGTAAACTTCGTCGCCATTGCAGTTGTGCTTGATGATGACGAAGGAATTATAGTAATTCTCAAACGCAGTCGGGTAGGTGTTGGTTGTCTTGTTTAGGAAAATCCTGCCATCACAGATTGCAAATACATCTGCATTTAACGGCAGCGCTATGTCGATGCCTGTGTGATATGCCTTAAATCCATAACCGCCAAAGCTGCCGAAACTCTGCGTGATGACTACGGGAGTTTGGGCGGGCCAGACTTTGGCGCGTGGGGGGGGCGAAGTAAAAGCTACACTAACCAGATAGCTATAACATACTACGGCAGACGCCAATAACTTAAAAGACTTGGTATTAATTATTCTGCTTCCGGCACAAATTGTATTTGATCAGGGATTATCTGGCACTAGTGCAGTTTAGTAGTGTTGGCTGCGGAGTGCCTGCTGGTTCGGTGATTCCAGACTCAACATCGCAGCTGGCGCGCGCGAGTGCTGTCAGCCGTTTGTTGTGTAACAAACAACAAGCAGCCAAGCCTGCATTGTGTGGAAGTACAGCAGCGGCAGCCTAATCACCCGCTGCTGCTGTACTTGATGGCTGCTGGAATTGGGCAGCCACCCAGGTCACAAGCAGGTAGCTGCCATACAGAAAGAAGATGACCATGTAGTCCAGCAGCGGAATGCGGATGATTTCATGCATTTGGGCCAGGCGCCCTGTCACCGCATAAGACACCACCGCGCCAACTACAAAAAGGGCCGCCAGCAGGCGCTGAGACAATGTGTTCAGGCCCAGGCCGTACATTTGCGTCAGCACCACAAGTGCGCCAAAGCCAAACGCAAACATTGGCCAGAGCGCATTCCCCTGCAGTATGGCAACCACCACGCCGTGAATCAGCACAAAGAATTCGAGCGTAAAGGTCCAGTATTTGTTGACGTGGGCGCGATTGAAGATGAGCGTGCTCTGCACGAAGAGCATAAACATGTAGAAGAAACCCATCAGGTGCCCCCACGTGCCTTCGGTGGGGTGGTACCAGAACGTGTAAATGATGGCCCACGAGAAGAGGTAGCCGTGGTACTGGCGCGCCGCCTGCATGAAGCCCGCTTTAAACTTGAACTTCTTGCCGAAGATCAGGCCGCGCCGCGGAGTCTCGAACAGGATCACAATCATCAACATCAGCGCCACCGAGCCCAGCGCTGTGGCCTCGTGTACATCGGCGGCGAGGCCGTCGTAGTACAGCTGGCTCTGCGCAAAGTGCAGCCCGATTGCAGCCAGATTGACCGCGATCATGGCCCGGTTAAACCAGCGCAACTCGGTGCCATAAGCGGGCTTCTCCCGGCGCGCGCGATAGATGATGGCCCACGCAATGATGTTGTGCAGCAGGTAACCCGCCCACGCCGTGAGGCGCGCAATGGCCGTGGGTTCGGCCAGCCGCCATGGGTAAGCAAACGGAACCGTCGGGCCCACCGTCTCAAACGCCGTCAGGTTGGCCGCCGTGGCCGCAATGATGGTGGTAAAGGCCGCCGCCAGCGCCACACCGGGCACCACCAGTTTTGCGGTGGGGTTCGTTATCAGTTGCATACATCAAGCTCCTTGTAGTTTGCGCTGCACTTGCAAGCAGTCGCATGCGCCCGGGCGCACATTTTGTGCAGCGCGGGCATGCGCCACAACGCAGTTATAAATCATTTCCGGGAAGGGAGTGTGCGCCCGGGGCGCTGCAGCCAGCCGGGCCGGCACTGGCGTTGCTGCGGGTTTGCGGGCTGCGGCACCGTGCGGCGGGCTGCCTACTTGTAGCCGGTTGCCAGCCCGTTCAGAAACGCCTTGGCTTCGGTGATGATCTGCTGCCGGTTCTCCGCCGGCATGCGCGCCAGCGTGCCATAGGGCAGCGCCATGCGCGGGTTGGGCTTTAACTTTTCCGCGTTCACAATCAGGAAGTACCAATATAGATAATTGAAAGGACAGGCCTTGGGTCCCAGTTTAATTTTTGGGCTGAAGGCGCAACCGGCGCAATAATTAGACATGCGATCGATGTACGCGCCGGAGGCTGCGTAGGGCTTGGAGCCCAGCCGGCCGCCATCTGCATGCAGCGCCATGCCGTGCGTGTTGGGCAGCTCCACCCACTCAAACGCATCGGCGTATACGCTCAGGTACCAGTCTTCCACTTGGGCCGGCGCAATGCCGGCCAGCAGCGCAAAATTCCCGGTGAGCATCAAGCGCTGAATGTGATGGGCGTAGGCATTGCGGCGCGTGGCACCAATGGTCTCGCGCAGGCACTGCATGTTTGTTTCACCCGTCCAGTAAAAGTCCGGCAGGGCGCGCCGCGCCTTTAAAAAGTTGGTGCGGGCGTAGGCTGGCATATCCAGCCAGTAGATGCCGCGCATGTATTCGCGCCAGCCCAAAATCTGGCGCACAAACCCCTCCACTGCTGCAAGCGGCGCGGTGCCCGCCTTGTAGGCTGCCAGTGCGGCGGTGCACACCTCTTGCGGGCTTAGCAGCCCGATGTTGATGTACGGCGACAGCACCGAATGGAACAGGTAGTCGCCACTGCTGTTCATTGCGTCTTCGTAATCGCCAAACTTGGGCAGGCACTTGGTGCGAAAGTGCTGCAGCGCTTTGAGTGCGTCTGCGCGCGTCACGGCCCAGCCGAAAGGCTCGAGATCGCCAAAGTGGCCGGCAAAGCGCTGTGCCACCATGTCCATCACGGCACGCGTGATTGCGTCCGGCGCAAAACGCTTGAGCGGCGGAAGGGCAATGTGCTTGGGCAGCGCCTTGCGATTCTCCGCGTCATAGTTCCACTCTCCGCCTTCGGGCTGGTCTGCATTCATCAGCCAGCCGGTTTTGCGGCGCATTTCGCGATAGAAGAGCTCCATGCGCAAGGTCTTGCGGCCGGCTGCCCACGCTGCAAACTCGGCGCGCGAGCACAAAAAGCGATCATCAGCGCGAATCTCAATCGGCAAGCCGAGCTCCGCGCTCCAGGCTTGCATCATTTCCTGCACGCGCCATTCGCCGGCCTCGGTGGCCACGACGCAGCCCGCTTTGTGGCGCGCCAGCGCCCGGCGCAGCTCGCCGCTGAAGGTGCCGGTGTTGGCGGGGTCATCGAGCTGCACGTAGTCCACGCAGATGCCTTCGGCACGCAGCGCTGCTGCAAAGTGGCGCATGGCCGAGAGCACCAGCACAATCTTCTGCTTGTGATGGCGCACGTAGGTTGCCTCTGCCTGCACTTCAACCAGCAGCACCACATCCGCGGCGCAATCAATGCCGCGCAGCGCGCTCACAGAGCGGCTGAGTTGATCACCCAGCACAAGTCGCAGCGTCTTCATGCGCGGGCCGGCGCAGCCGGCTTGGCGCGGCTGGCTTGGCGGCATTTGTCCGAGCAGTACAGCACAGCGGCCCAGTTGTTGCGCCATTTCTTGCGCCAGCTGAACGGGCGCGCACAAGCGGGGCACATTTTTGTTGGCAGGTCAGATTTCTTGCGCATCGCGGGCATCAGGCGCGGCTCCCATGTTGGGATACGGGCTCGTGGGCCTGCCCGCGCTGGGCGTGCCTGTGAGCCGGCAAAGTGCAGACTTGAAGAATTGCAGCGCGCACGGAATGCAGCCGGGCGGGCCGGTTCCGGCATGGCACGCCGCAGCGCGCCGGCGCATGCAGCCGGCGCTTGAGCGCTGCAGCGCTGCTTACCCGGCAGCTGGCGCGCCGCGGCGGCGTCACGCTGCGCGCGGCGCCTGCAGCGCAGCGCGCGCAATGCCGCGCAGCATGTCTCTAAACACCAGCTGGTGCAGCGGGGAAAG
>CANNEJ010000207.1 GCA_947503585.1 Anaerolineales bacterium
CCGAGTGCGCCAGCATGCGCAGCCAGCAACAAGTTTTGCACGGCCATCGCGGTGCTTTGCACCGCCATCACGCCTTCCGCAGCTGTGCGCCGGTCATCAGCATAGGAATCCATTTCAGCCACGGTCATGCAAGCCACAATCACCGCGGGCGCCTCTACAATGCGCGCCCGTGAGCGCTCCGTGTCCTGATCCACCAGCGCCGGCGCATCGCCATCGGCAAGGCGGTCGGCGCGCAATCTGGCACCCATCGCAGCTGCAAGCTTTTGTTTCACACCTTCGGATTGAACCACCGCAAAACGCCACGGCTGCCGGTTGTGGGCAGAGGGCGCCCACCCGGCAATTTCCAAAAGTTGCAGCAGTTGTTCACGCGCAACCGGTTCGGCTGTGTATCGTCTTACCGAGCGCCGCTCGCGCAGCGCGCGCAGCAAGTCTGCTGCCATATTAATCCATTGCTGATACGTGTTCGGGAACAATCCGGTAGGTTACACGCGTCTCGCCGTGATAGAACGGATACGGCTTGCCAAGATATTTTTCGGACAAGTGGTCGATCATGTCGCGGGCACCGTCCTCCGTTACATCCACCACCCGACCGCGAATCTGCATGTAGCGATACGGGTCAGCCGGATCCGAAATGGCCAGCGCCACAGCCGGTTTGCGGCTGAGCACGCGATCCTTGACGCGGCCGCGGGCGCTGTTCACAATGATGTGCTCGCCGTCGTAATCAAACCAAACCGGCGTTACTTGCGGCGTGCTATCGCGCAGCGTGAGCGCCAGATTTGCAAATGCCTTCTTGTCATATGTCAGCAAATCTGCCAACTTGTCGGGGATTGCTACAGCCATGCTTGCACACTCCAATAATATTTTCTAGCGGAATAAATCCTGATCGATCGGACGAATAAGCTCGCGGGCGGTGCCGCTGCGCGCACCATACGGCACCCCGCGCAGATGCACCACCGGCAGCCCCTCGCCCGCCTGCCCCATGATGATGGAGGCTGCGGCGGCCAGCTCGTCCGCCAATCCCACTTGCGTAATTTGCAGGCGCTCGCCGTACAAGTCCGGCCAGCCGCGCAAGTCCATCAACGCCGGAACGCCCGCCACGCCCAGTGCCACTCCCACCGTGCCACTGCGCCATGCGCGTCCGTGGCTGTCATTGATGATAACACCCGGCTCCACACCGCAAAGCGTTGCCAGCCGCGCGCGCAGCGCCGCGCATGATGCGTCAGGGTCGGCCGGTAGCAACAACACCTGCCCGCCGCCCGCATGCTGCGCTACATTAGAGTGGTCAATGCCGGCATTGGCGCACACAAACCCCAGCCTATGCTCCACCACCAGCGCACCCGGGCGCTGGCGCAGCACAGCGCGTGACTCGCCCAGGATCAATTCCACCAGCCGCGCGTCTTTCTCCACACTCACTGCCAGTTCAACCGCGCGCGCCGATGGCGTTACATTCGCCAGCTGCATGTAGCGGCCCTCCGCTTTGGACACCACCTTCTGCGCCACAACGAGCACATCGCCAGCCAGCAGCTGCACACTGGCGCGCTGCAAGCCTGCAGCAATCAGCGCAGCCAGATCATCCCCCGGCTGCACCAGCGGCAGCCCGGGCAGCGCCGTCAACACTAACGTTGGATTAGTCACTTGCGTGGACGGTGGTCAATTAGCCCGGCTCGCAGCTCGCGCACTCGCCAGGCACAAGCTGCGCCCGTGCCGGCAGCAGCGCTTCAATCGCCGCGCGGAATTCCCGTGATACGAATGCCGGAGTTGGGGACCTTGTAGCGCCGGTTGAGGCTGATCAGCACCGGCGTCAGCGACTCGACTGCCACAGCATTAGCCAGCGGGCCGGCGTGCCAGGCCACCATGCCGGCAGCCACCGCCAGCCGCACAACCGCTTCCCGCGCATCGGCATCATCGCCGCACACCAGCACATCACAATCAATCTCGTGCTTCAGATCCACCAAGTGGCTCGCAGAAATATTTTGGAACGCGGACACCACGCGCACGCCATCCCCCAAAAGCGCTTGCGCTTCTTCGCCCGCAGACTTGCCGGCCGGCAATTGCACGCGGCTCACCTTCGGCGGCACCAGCGGCACGGTTACATCAATCAGGATCTTGCCTTGCAGCGCCGCCCGCACCGCAGCCAGCGTCGGCTGATGCGCCACATACGGCACCGTCAGCGCCACAATCTCAGCGCGCGTCGCGGCCGCCAAATTTTCCATGCCTTGCACGCGCCAGCCCCTGCCCATGGCCGCAAGCTCGGCCGCCTTCTCTGCAGCGCGTTCCGCCACGCGCGACCCGAGTGTCACGTCATAGCCCGCAGCCGCCCAGCGCACCGCCAAGCCAAAGCCCTCCGGCCCCGTTCCGCCCAGCACGGCAAGCATCGGCAATGTTTCAGTCATAGAGTTTCACCCGCATAATTTGTTTTTGCGCCGGCCGGCACACACACGCAACTGTACTGCTGCCCAAGTGCCGGCCCGACTCCGGCCATCAAACTCGCTGCCAAACGGCGGCTGCCAACTCGCGGCTGCGCGCTGCAATCTGCGCCTCATCTAAAAACAGCAGCGCGCGATCGCGCATCAATACTTTCCCGCCGCAGATTGTTGTTGTAACCATGCCCGCATCAAACCCGAACAAAATGTGCCACGGCAGGTTGCCAGCCGTCAGCGGCGTCGGCGCGTGGTAATCCACGAGGATCATGTCTGCAAAGGCGCCGGCAGCCAGCACCCCCAGCGGAGCTTGCGGAAAGAAAACACCCGCCAATGCTGCATTATTTTCAACCGCCATTTGCACAATCAGATTGCCGCCCGCCCGCTGCGGATCGCGATGCCAGACCTTGTGCAGCAGGTAAGCCGTCTTCCACTCATCCCACATCGCATTGGAAAAGCCGTCATTGCCCAATGCCACGCGCACGCCGGCGCGCAGCAAGCCCTCAACATCGGCCACGCCCACGGCGTTGTTCATGTTGGAGCGCGGCTGGTGCGTAACCCAGGTCTGCGTGTCGCGCAGCAGCAGCGCCTCAGCCATGTCAATGTGCACGCAATGCGCCGCGATTGAGCGCGCGCCCAAAATGCCAAACGCATGCAAGCGGTCTGCCACGCGCCGCTGATACGATTGCAGCGAGTGATACTCATCCGCCTCATGCTCCGCCACATGCACATGAAATCCGCCATGCGGGTTGGCGCCCGCACACGCCGCCAGCGTGCCGTCGGAGAGCGTCAGGCCTGCATGCAGCCCAAAGCTGGCAGCCAGCAGGGCCTCCGGCTGCCGCTTGCATTGCGCAATGAAGCGCATGTTTTCCGCAATGCCAGCCCGCGCTTCGTCCGCACCATTGCGGTCCGTAACTTCGTAACCCAGCACCCAACGCCCTCCGCTCTGGCGCACCGCAGCCGCAATTACATCAAGCGAGCCGTCCACACATTGCGGGCTGGCGTGATGATCGATGAGCGTGGTCGTGCCCTGGCGCACTGCGTTGACGAGCGCGCCCAGTGCAGAGTAGCGCACATCCTCCGGGGTTAGTGCGCGATCCAAGCGCCACCACAAACGTTCTAGAATTTCGGGGAAGTCTTTCGGCGGGTCACCCGGCACAGACATGCCGCGCGCAAAGGCACCGTAGAAATGCGTGTGCGCACAAATATTGCCGGGCATCAGCAGCTGGCCACGCGCATCCAGCCGGTCAGCATCGGGATACTTCGCGCTCAGCTCTGCGCTTGCGCCAACCTCAATGATGCGGTCGCCGCTAAAGTAAAGCGCGCCATCGTTAATTACTGTATGCGGCGTGCCCCACGTGACCACAGTTGCATTTGTAATTAACATGCCATCGAATTTTAGCACGCACAGCTTTGCGAAGTGCCGGCGCCGTTTATGCGGGCAACTGTTTCAATCCGGAAAGATCAGCCAC
>CANNEJ010000208.1 GCA_947503585.1 Anaerolineales bacterium
CCGCCTACCAATTGCTGGCTGAACAACTGACAGCCCGCGGGCTTGACCCGCTGCGCATCAAGGACCTGCTAAAAGCGCAACACATTGAAACGCCATCGTGGGGGTACGCCAATAGCGGCACGCGCTTTAAGGTGTTTGCCTGGCCCGGCGCAGCGCTGACCACGGACCACAAGCTGGCCGATGCCGGCATGGTACACAAGTTTACGGGAGTTGCGCCATCGGTTGCCATCCACATTCCGTGGGACAAGCCTGAGAACGGCGACTACGCTGCCCTGCAACAGGTTGCACACTCGCATGGGATTTCAATCGGTGCAGTTAATCCGAATGTGTTTCAAGACCCCGATTACCGCTTGGGGTCGCTTGGCAACCCCGCAGCTGCAGTGCGCGAGCTGGCACTGGATGCAATCCTGGAGTGCTGCGAGATCATGCCCAAAGTAAAGAGCAATGCGCTTTCGCTCTGGTTTGCAGATGGCACAAACTATGCCGGGCAGGATGACCTGCGCCAGCGCAAGCAGCGCTTTGAGACACAGCTGCGGCAGGTGTACAAGCATTTGCCGGCCGGTGCGCGCATGCTTTTAGAGTACAAGTTTTTTGAGCCGGCGTTTTACAGCACGGACATCCCGGATTGGGGCACAGCGTATGCCTGGTGCCTCAAACTGGGGCCGCAGGCACAGGTGTTGGTGGATCTGGGGCACCATGCGCAGGGCGTAAACATCGAACAGATTGTCACATTTCTGCTCGACGAAAGCCGCCTCGGCGGATTTCACTTTAACAACCGCAAGTACGCAGATGATGACTTGATAGTCGGGAGCACCAACCCTTACGAGCTGTTTTTGGTCTACAACGAGCTGGCGGCAGCAGCGGAAAGCAGTGAGCCGCACATGCGCACGGCGGTTGCAAATGTCGCCTACATGCTCGACCAGTCGCACAACATTGAGGGCAAGATTGCGCCAATGATTGCCTCGGTGATTAATTGCCAGGAGGCTTATGCGCGCGCGTTGTGCGTGCCGCGCGCAGCACTCGCTGCCGCGCAGGCGAACGGCGAGGTACTGGGCGCCCATACGCTGTTGACCGATGCGTACCGGACGGATGTGCGCCCGCTGCTGGCGCAGGTACGCGAGGAGTTGGGCGTCCCCACCGATCCGTTGGCGGCGTATGCTGCATCCGGCTACGAAGCGCGGATTGCCGGTGAACGCGGAATGACAGCGCATACAGGCGGGTACCAGTAACCCTGCTGCGGCAGGCGTACTTTCCCGCGTTGCGCATTTACACCTTAGTTAGCGGAGTGCGATTACATGCCTGAAATGCTGTGGGATGACAAGCTGGCTGGCGGCAAGAGTGAACTGGAGTTGCTTGTCTATCGGTCCAATTTACTGGGTGCAGACCGCTCTGTGTGCAACATTTACGGCGGCAACACCGGAACCAAAGCGGATGAGCGCGACTTTCGCGGGCGCGTTGTGCGCGCCTTGTGGGTCAAGGGCTCCGGCTCGGATTTGGCCAGCATGCAGGCAAAAGACTTCTGCGGGCTGCTGCTGGAAGATGTGCTGCCGCTGCTGGAGCGCAGCGCCATGACCGATGCGGAGATGGTTGCTTACCTGTCACATTGTTATCTTGGAATCAATATGCCGCGCCAGTCGATCGAGGCACTACTGCATGCATTTGTGCCGGCAGCCCATACGGACCATACGCACCCGGATGCCGTGATTAGCATTGCCTGCGCTGCCAACGGGCGCGCGCTGGCGCACGAGATTTATGGCGAGCGCATGGCGTGGGTGGATTACGTGCGGCCCGGGTTTGCGCTCAGCCGGCAAATTGGGCAAGCGGTGCGGGATAACCCGCGCGTTGAATGCGTGGTGATGGGCAAGCACGGGCTGGTGACATGGGGCACTGCGCACAAGGCCACCTACGCGCATACCATCGCCACAATTCAGAAGGCGCAGGATTTTATTGCGGACCGCGCCAAGGGACGCGTGGTGTTTGGGCCGGCGCGGCGCGTTGCGCTGCCGGCTGCCCAACGCCGCGAGCTGGCCGCGCAGCTGATGCCGGTTTTGCGGGGCACTGCCGCTGCTGCGAGCCAGCCGCATTCCCGCTCCATTCTGCACTGGGACGACAGCAATACCGTGCTGGATTTTGTGGGCAGCGAACGTGCACAGGAACTGGCCATGGTTGGGGCCGCCTGCCCCGACCACTTGGTGCACACCAAACATCTGCCGCTTTTTATCGACTGGGATCCAGCGGGTGGCATGGACGCACTCCTGGCCCGGGCACGCGGTGCACTGCCAGACTTCAGCGCTGCGTACCGTGCGTATTTTGATGCGCATGCCGCAGCGGGCGATGCCATGTTTGATCCCGCGCCGCGCGTTGTGCTGGTGCCGGGCTTGGGCATGATCACCACCGGCAAAGACGCACTGCTTGCACGCGTGGCTGCCGACCTGTACCTGCGTGCCATTCAGGTAATGCACGGCGCTGCAGCCGTTGATGCGTTTATTTCCATGACTCCAACCGAGGCCTTTGGGGTTGAGTATTGGCCATTGGAGCTCTACAAACTGAGCTTGCGACCACCGGAGCGCGAGCTGGCGCGGCGGGTGGCATTCATTACCGGCGGGGCTTCCGGCATAGGCCGGGCTGCAGCGCACCGCCTTGCAGCCGAGGGTGCGCACGTGGTAGTTGCCGATTTGAATTTGGAAGCGGCACAAGCGGTGGCGGCAGACATCAGCACGCGCCACGGCGCGCAGCGCGGCCTGGCTGTGCGCTGCAATGTTACGGATGAAGCGCAGGTGGACGAAGCCTTTGCGGCCGCAGCGCTGGCCTACGGCGGCGTGGACATTGTTGTAAGCAACGCCGGCTTTGCCGACTCTGCCCACATCATCGACACCACTCTGGCGCAATGGAACAAACTTTTTGATGTGCTCGCCACGGGCTACTTTCTAGTGAGCCGCGCAGCGTTCAAACTATGGAGTGCGCAGGGCATCGGGGGCACCCTGATTTTTGTGGCCAGCAAGAACGGCCTGATCGGCAGCAAGAACGCCGCTGCTTACGGTGCGGCAAAAGCCGCTGAAATAAATCTTGCGCGCTGCCTGGCCGAAGACGGCGGCGCGCTGGGTGTGCGCGTCAACACCGTAAATCCGGATGCGGTACTGCAGGGCAGCGGCATCTGGGATGCGGGGTGGCGCGAGGCACGCGCCAAGGGTATGGGCGTAAAAGCAGATGATCTACAGGAAACCTACCGCCAGCGCAGCACGCTCAAACTTCCGGTGTACCCGGAAGATGTGGCCGAGGCGATTATGTTTTTTGCGGGCGAGCGCTCCGCGAAAACTACCGGTGCAATTCTCAACGTGGATGCCGGCTTGCCGGCAGCGTATGTGCGCTGAAATTCAGCGGTGCCGGTGCAGCCAACCCGCTGCATCTTAACCGCGCGTCCACCGTTGATCCGAAAACTTAAACTCCGCGCCTGCAGACAATGAGCAAGACCGCGAATTTTGCCGGCGTGGATCTTGGGGCCGAAAGCGGGCGCTGCATGCTGGGCCGCTTTGACGGCGAACGGGTGCAACTCGAAGAGGTCCACCGCTTTGCCAACACGCCGGTACGCATTTCCACCGGCTTGCATTGGGATGCGCTGCGCCTCTTCCATGAAATCAAGCACGGTTTGGGTGCGTGCGGGCGCCAGTCAGGCGGCGCTCTCGCTGGCATTGGCGTTGATACATGGGGCGTGGATTGCGCATTGCTGGGCGATGATGGCGCGCTGCTCGGCAACCCCGTTTGCTACCGGGACACACGCACCGCGCACATGCTCACCGCGGCATTTCAGCGCATGCCACAGGCGGAGATCTTCGAACTAACCGGCATCCAGTTTATGCCCATCAATGCGCTGTACTTGCTA
>CANNEJ010000209.1 GCA_947503585.1 Anaerolineales bacterium
GCGCATTTTGGCGGGTGAACTCGGCGCGCTCGGCGGCACCCACCCAGCACGTGAGGCGCATACCGGGCAGCGGCAGCAGCAGCGCCGGGCTCTCGCGCTGTGCCTCGGCTTCATCTAATTTGAGGGTTGCGTTCATGGCTGTGCGCAGCAGGGGACGCAGATCGTGCACGCCAGAGATAGAGAGCGTGTGCCTGATGCGCGCGCGCACGGCCTCCGGCAGCGGCGAGGTGGTGGTGACCATGCGCGTCACCAGGTGGCCGCCCGCAGAGTGGCCGGTAAGGCACAGCGGCCCCGTCACCATTTCCGCTGCGCTGGTAATTGCCGCGCCCACTTCGCGCGTGATCTCCGTAATGCTTACATCCGGGCAAAGGTTATAGGAGGGGACAGCCACTGCCCAGCCACGCGCCAGGGGCCCCGCCGCCAGCATCGAAAAATAGGACTTGTCCATTTTCATCCAATAGCCGCCATGCACAAACACCACCAGCCCGGTGGCTGCGCCTGCTGGTTGAAACAAATCCAGCTTGTGGCGCGCCTGCGGGCCATACGCCACATCAATGCGGGCGCGGCCCTTGGCCAGCAAGTCTGTGCGAAAACTTTGCGCCGGCTCCACCCACAGTTCCGGATAGCGCTCACCGCCGGGAATGTTGGGCGTGTTGGCGTAGGCATCATCCCAGTCCAAAATACAATGATGAATCATTTTGTATTGATCTCGGATGTATTATAAGAACGCAGTAGTTTGCTGAAAGAGTTTTTGCGATGCCTCGCAAACCATGGCTCGCCAGTGGTTGCGGGTGGCTGCCAGCTGCTGCCAGAACACAGCTGTTTGGCTGCTAGCGGGCTGCTGCCAGGGGCAGCGCCACGGTTTTATTGCGGTGCTGCCGGCGCATAGCTTTGTGAAGTTTAGCAGAATCAGCGGCCCGGGGTTCAGCGGCTTTTGACCATTCACCTGCCAGGCCGGGGTTGGTGCATGCCTTATGTTTGTGCAAACAGCCTGACTTGACAGTTAAGGT
Organism: Anaerolineales bacterium; assembly: GCA_947503585.1. GTDB lineage: Bacteria > Chloroflexota > Anaerolineae > Anaerolineales > UBA11657 > BD1. The sequence goes on from CANNEJ010000209.1 coordinate 1,011, forward strand.
GCCGGACTGTATTATTGCCGCCTCAAAACCAACCGCGAACCAAGATCAGCCTACAAACTAAACTTTTGGCAACCTTCCGCATTTGAACCATCCGCTTGCCGCTCCTGCGTTCACTTCGTTTTGCCCGCACCACCGGGCAGGTTCCGAGTGCGCCGCCATGCGCCCTTCCAAAAGCCCCGTTTGCGCAACTTTGCGCAGCGGGGCTTTTTTATTTTTGGCCAGATTGACTGCTTAACCACACCAACCGCCGCATCAAACACAAGGAGCATTCCATGACCCATACCATCAGCCTCACAGTAAACGGCAAAGCGCACTGCAGCGTGGTGGAACCGCGCCTGCTGCTGGTGCACTACTTGCGCGATGTGCTCGGCCTGACGGGCACCAACATCGGCTGCGATACCAGCCAGTGCGGCAGCTGCACCGTGCACTTGGATGGCGAAGCCGTAAAAGCCTGCACCGTGCTGGCCGTGCAAGCCGACGGCACCAGCATCAAAACGATAGAGGGCATGGCCTCCAACACCACCTTGCACCCGCTGCAGGAAGCCTTCCGCGAGGAGCACGGCCTGCAGTGCGGCTACTGCACGCCGGGCATGATCATGGCGGCAGATGCACTGCTGCGCCGCAACCACAAACCCAGCGAAGCGCAAATCCGGCAGGGGCTGGAGGGCAACATGTGCCGCTGCACCGGTTACCAGAACATTGTGAAGGCGGTGCAAAACGCCGCCCTTAAGATGGCATAAGGAGCTCGAAATGGCTAAGACCGTCGGCACATCCGTCAAACGTGTTGAAGACCCGCGCTTTCTGCGCGGACAGGGAACCTATACCGGCAACCTGCAGCTGCCGGGCATGACGCATCTGGCTGTAAAGCGCAGCCCGCATGCGCATGCCGTTATTAAACGCATCGACGCCACGCGCGCGCTGGCGCTGCCCGGTGTACTGGGCGTATACACCGGCAAAGACCTGATTGAAGGCGGCTGCGGGCCACTGCCCGTGGGCTGGTCCGTGCCCAACCAGAAGACGCCGGAGCGCCATGCGCTGACGCCGGACCGCGTGCGGCATGTAGGCGACGGCGTGGCAGCTGTGGTTGCGGAATCGAGCTACATTGCACGCGACGCGCTGGATCTGATTGAGGTGGAGTACGAGACGCTGCCGGTGGTGACGGATGCCCGCAAGGCAGCCGAGCCCGGCGCGCCACTGGTGCACCCGGCCATTGCCAACAACATCAGCTACGAGTGGGAGCTTGGCGACAAGCAGGCCTGTGCAGACGGGTTGGCCGAAGCCCACATTGTGGTGGAGCAAGAGCTAATCAACTCGCGCCTCATCCCCAACGCCATTGAGCCGCGCGCCTGCGTGGCGCAGTGGAATGCGCCGGACGACCAGATGACAATCTGGACCACCAGCCAGAACCCGCATCCCATCCGCGTGCTGCTCAGCGCCTTCACGCTGAAAATTCCGGAACACAAGCTGCGCGTCATTGCGCCGGATGTGGGCGGCGGGTTTGGCAGCAAAATCTTCCATTACCCGGAAGAAGTGATTGTGCCGTGGGTGTCACGCAAAATCAACCGGCCGGTAAAGTGGGTGAGCACGCGCAGCGAAGCCTTCATAACTGACTCACATGGGCGCGACCATGTGACCGTGGCCAAGATGGGATTCAAGCGCGACGGCACCATCACTGCTCTGCAAGTAACCACGTGGGCCAATCAGGGCGCATACCTGTCCACTTTTGCGTCGCTCATTCCCACTATTTTGTATCTCGGATGCATCTCCGGAATGTATAAAGTGAAGGGCATTTTTGGGCATGTGTATGCGACACTCACAAACACAGTGCCAGTGGATGCATTACGCGGCGCCGGCCGGCCGGAGGCCGCATATCTGGTTGAACGCATGATAGATATTGGCGCACGCCGCCTGAAGAAAGATCCGTGGGAAGTGCGCCACAAGAATTTCATCCCGGCCAGTGAGTTCCCGTACCAGACGCCAGTGGCATTCAATTACGACAGCGGCGATTACCACGCAATCTGCGACAAGGTAGCGACGCTGGCGGATCTAAAAGCCATGCGCGAACGCCAGGCTGAGGCGCGCAAAGCCGGCCGCCTCGTGGGCATTGGCTTTTCCACCGCAATTGAGATCAGCGGTTATGGGCCCTCGAAAGTAGTTACGTCTATCGGCTCGGCGCTGGGCATGTGGGAAAGCGCTGCCTTGCGCGTCTACCCCACCGGCAAAGTGACGCTCTTCACCGGCTCGCATTCGCACGGGCAGGGGCACGAAACAACCTTTGCGCAAATTGCGGCAGACGAACTGGGCATATCCGTGTCTGATATCGATGTGATTCATGGCGACACCGGGCGTGTGCAGCAGGGCGTGGGCACCTTTGGCAGCCGCAGCGGCACGGTGGGCGGTAGTGCCGTGGTGAAAGCCGCAGCCAAAGTGCGCGAGAAGATGCGCCGCATTGCAGCGCACCAGCTGGAGGCAGCCGAGGAGGATGTGGTGTTTGACCAAAGCAACGGCACCGCTTATGTAAAGGGCTCGCCGGACAAGGCCAAAACCTTCTTTGATATGGCGTTTAGCACTTTCACCGCCAACCAGCTGCCGGCCGGCATGGAACCCGGCCTGGAAGAGCAGGCATTCTTTGACCCAACCGGCTTGACTGCCCCGAACTCGGCGCACATTGCGCAGGTGGAAGTTGACCCGGCCACTGGCGAGGTGGAAATCCAGCGCTACATTGCCGTGGACGATGTGGGCAATGTAATTAACCCCATGATTGTGGAGGGGCAGCTGCTCGGCGGCATTGTGCATGGCGTGGGCCAGGCGCTGCTGGAATGCGCCCGCTATGACAGCAACGGCCAGCT
>CANNEJ010000210.1 GCA_947503585.1 Anaerolineales bacterium
TTATATTGGCACCTCCGCGGAGTCGCGCAGATTCAACCATGGCCATGATCTGCCCAGCATTGTAGTGAAGGCGCGCGGGCTGCTAGAAGACGTGCGCCGCAATCACCCGCATTTGGTGCTGCGGTTTTCCGGCGAAGATGCGTTTCGCACAAGCACAACCGACCTCTTCCGCGTTTATGACGAGATCGCACCGCTGGTGGATCGGCTGGGTTTGCCGGATACAGTGGGCGTTGCCACACCAGCCGCAGTGGCGGCGCGGGTGACCGCGTTGCGGGCGCGTTACCCGGACTTGGAGCTGGAGGGGCACTTTCACAACGATCGCGGGCTGGCGTTGGTGAATGCGCTTGAAGCTGTGAAAAACGGTGTGCGCTATTGCAACACCACTGTCTGTGGCGTTGGCGAGCGCTCGGGCATTACCTCACTCACCAGCCTGCTTTTCAATTTGCATGTGTACCGCGACTATGATCGACTGGAGGGCTACCAGCTGCGCGGGTCGTACCCCATCAACGTACTGGTGGCGGACAAGCTGCGCATGCTGGTGCCATCCACGGAACCGGTGAGCCTCACCAACCGCACCCACACCGCCGGCGTGCACCAAAGCGCCGTGGTGCGCGGCGCGGCCAGCTATGAGGCGCATCCGCTGGATAACTTTGGCGTGAGCGAGAGCGGCATACTGCTTGGGCCGCTCTCCGGCTGGAACATCATTCATTATTTTTTGAAAGAGATTCGCTACTATCAAATTGATGAAGAAACTGCGCGCCGGATCGCGCGCGTTTTTAAGGAGCGCGTGTACGCAATGCAGCCCGGCGAATCGCCGGAGGAACTGCTGACGGCGATTGCAGCGCAGGACTTTGGCCTTGTGCATACGCAGCTCCCGCCGGCCGCCAGCCGGATTGTGCAGCGCCTGGACTCGCCAACAGTGCCTCCGGCGCGGCCACTAAAACCAACCACACTGGTGCCAAGGCGCGTTGATGTTGCGGCAGCGGCGCAAACCCCTGATGCGCATGCAGCCAGCTAACGCAGACCGCATGGGTAAAACATTTGCAGAGAAGGCGCTGGCGCGCGCCGCGGGATTGCAAACAACAATCGCCGGGCAGGTGGTGGATGCGCGGCCAGATGTGGTGCTGTCGCACGACAACACGGCCGCAATCGCAAAAATCTTCCGCAGTATCGGGCTGCAGCGCGTGGCCATTCCGGAGCGGCTTGTGATTACGCTCGATCATGCGGTGCCGGCGCCCACCCCGCAGCATGCGCGCAACCACGCCGAAGTGCGCGCCTTTGTGCAGGAGCAGGGCATCCGGCATTTCTTTGAAGTGGGGCGCGGCATCTGCCATCAAGTGATCAGTGAAGAAGCGCTGATCCTTCCCGGGCAGCTGATCATTGGTGCGGATTCACACACCACGCATTTTGGCGCGTTGGGCGCATTTGGCGTTGGCGTCGGCCGCACAGAAGTGGCAGCCTTGTGGGCCACGGGTGAGCTGTGGCTGCGCGTGCCGGAGACCATCAAGATTGTTGTGACGGGCGCATTGGGCAAGGGCATCTCTGCCAAAGATTTTTGCCTGAGCTTGATCGGACAGTTGGGGGCAGAGGGCGGGCGCTACCAATCGATTGAGTTTTCCGGCGCAGCGATTGACAGCCTCTCGCTGGACAGCCGCATGGTGATCCCAAATATGATGGCGGAATTTGGCGCGAAGAATGCCTACCTTGCGCCGGATGAAAAGGTGTTTGACTACCTGGCCGGGCGCGCAGCCCGGCGGCTGCAGCTTGCAGGCGGCAGCCCGCAGGCGGCAGAGCTGGCAGCCAGCCTGCGGGCGGGCGCACTGTACCCGGATGCAGCTGCCACTTACAGCGCGGTGCATACATTTGACGCAGGCGCCATTCAACTCACAGTGGCCTGCCCGCATACGGTGGATTCAACGCGGCCGCTTGCAGCGCTGCGCGGCACCCGCGTTCAGCAAGCCTTCATTGGCACCTGCACAAACGGGCGTTTGGAAGACCTGGCGCTGGCGGCGGAGGTGTTGCGCGGCCAGCACGTGGCGGCGGGCACGCGCCTGCTGGTGGTTCCGGCGTCTTCGCAAGTGTATGCGGAAGCGATAGAGCGCGGCTACATACAGATCTTGCTGGCTGCGGGTGCGGCGATTGGCACGCCGGGCTGCGGGCCTTGCATGGGCAACCATATGGGCGTGCTGGCGCCCGGCGAAGTTTGCATCTCCAGCGCCAACCGTAACTTCAAGGGGCGCATGGGCGAGCCGGACGCTGAGATTTATCTTGCGAGTCCGGCGGTGGTTGCCGCTGCTGCGGTGGCGGGCTACATCATTGATCCGCGGGAAATCGGTAACTAGCGCATTGCTGCGCTGCCGCACAACTGTTTGCAGCTCACTATGAATGCCACAGCACCAGAAGAGGCACGGCAGCCTGGCGTCCCCGGCCGGGTGTGGAAGTACGGCGACGGAGTGAACACCGATGTGCTGTTCCCGGGCAAGTACACGTATACGCTGCGCGCTGCGGCAGATATTGCAGCGCATGCGCTGGAAGATTTGGATCCGCTGTTTACGGCCGAAGCCGTGGCCGGCGATGTGATTGTTGCGGGCCGCAACTTTGGCAACGGCAGCTCCCGTGAACAGGCCGTTACCTGCCTGATGTATCGCGGCGTGGCGGCGGTTGTGGCGCGGTCTTTTGCGCGCATTTATTTTCGCAACGGCATCAACCAGGGGCTGCTGCTCATCACGTGCGCGGCGGTGGTGGACGCGGCGCAAACCGGCGATGCGATTGAGATTGATTTGGCGCACAGCGTCATCCGGCTCAACGGCACGGCGCACGCTTTTCCGCCGCTCTCGCCAAATACGCGCAGCATTATTGCTGCGGGTGGCCTCGTGGCGCACGTGCGGCACAAACTTGGCTTGAGCAGCACCGCCGAAGTAAAGTTCTCGGACTGATTGAGGCTTGCGCAATGACCAGCCCCGTGCCGCAATCGCCCCGAAGTTCGCCCGCCACAATTGTGTTGATCGCCGGCGATGGTGTGGGGCAGGAAGTCATCCCCGCGGCGGCGGAGGTGTTGGCGGCGTTGGGCCTGGGCCTAAAATTTGTGGAGGCGCCCGCCGGCTTCGCGCATTTTAAGCGCACTGGAAATGCAATCCCTGCCGAAACGCTGGCCGCGGTGCAAGCTGCGGGGCTGGCGCTTTTCGGTGCTACCGCGTCGCCTTCCACTGACGTGCCCGGCTACCAAAGCCCAATCCTTGCGCTGCGCCGGGAGTTTGAGCTGTATGCAAATCTGCGCCCCACATTTTCGCTGCCGGGCAGCTTCGCGCGGGCCGGGGTGGATCTGCTGATTGTGCGCGAAAACACCGAGGGCTTGTATGCCGGCCGGGAACGGCGCGAGGGTGATACCGCGATTGCGGAACGGGTGATCACCGTGCGCGGCTCCACGCGCATTGCGCGCATGGCTTTTATGCAGGCGCAGGCGCGGCAGCGACCGGCTGGCGTGGGCGGGCCATGCGTAACCATCGTGCACAAAGCCAATGTTCTAAAAGTTACCGACGGCCTGTTTCGGGAAACTTGCCTGCAGGTGGCTGCTGAATTTCCGGATGTGGCGGTGAACGAAGTGCTGGTGGACACCATGGCACTGCGTTTGATGCGCGACCCGGAGGCATTTGATGTGATTGTCACCACCAATTTGTTTGGCGACATCTTGTCCGATGAGGCCAGCGGGCTGATGGGCGGGTTGGGTGTTGCGCCATCGGCCAATGTGGGCGGGCAGGTGGCAGTGTTCGAGCCGGTGCACGGCTCGGCCCCGGACATTGCCGGCCACGGCCGGGCCAACCCGATTGGCGCGCTGCTCTCGGCAGCCATGCTGCTGG
>CANNEJ010000211.1 GCA_947503585.1 Anaerolineales bacterium
CTGGCCAACCGCTCGGCTTCAATTCTGCAAATTGCCCTCGGGCGCGTTGGCGGAATTCTGGAGGCCAAGAAGATTGCCGGCATGGCCGAAGCCCACTACGCGCAGATTGCACCGCATCTCTACTGCGGCCCGATTGCCGGCGCAGCTGATATACAGCTGAGCACTTGCATTCCAAACTTTCTAATCCAAGAATCGATTCTGATGTGGGGCGGCTTTCAGGCGGAAATTTTGCGCGAGCCCATCCAGTGGCAGGACGGCTACATCATCCCGCCCACCAAGCCGGGCCTGGGGGTGGAGCTAAACGAGGAGGTTGCGGCCCGCAACCCGTACACGGGCGACAAACTGCATCTTGAGATGCATCCCAATCCAGTAATCAACGAGATTTCTTAATGACACCCGCGGGCACTGCACAATCCACCAAAAAGCTTGGCTTTATCGGAATTGGAAATCTCGGCATGCATCTGGCCGGCAGCCTGTTGCGGGCCGGCTATGCGCTCACAATCTTTGACTTGAACAAAGCAGCTGCCACAGCGCTGCTGGCAGCCGGCGCGCGCTGGGCAGAGTCGCCGGCGGAGGTGGCCAAGGCATCCGACACGGTCTTTACCTGCCTGCCCTCATCCAAAGCGGTCAGCACTGTTGTGTCCGCCGCCAATGGCGTCCTGGCCGGGCTGGCTGCGGGCGGCACCTGGATCGACATGAGCACCAACGATCGCGAGGAAACCATCCGGCTAGCTGCGCTGGCAGCCGCCAAGGGGGTGGCCGCGCTGGAGGCGCCCGTAACCGGCGGTGTGCACAAAGCAGCCGCCGGCGATATCACGGTGCTGGTGGGCGGCGATCAAAAAGTTTACGAGGCGCATCTCCCAATGCTGCAGGCAATGGGCGGCGAAATTATTCACATGGGTCCCTTGGGCAGTGCTGCCGTGATCAAGGTCATCACAAACATGCTGGCGTTCATTAATCTGGTTGCGGTGGGCGAGGCGTTGATGCTGGCCAAGCGCGGCGGGCTGGATCTGGCACAGTCCTTCCATGCCATCAAAGCCAGCTCCGGCAACAGCTTTGTGCACGAAACCGAAGGCCAGCTGGTGCTCAACGGCAGCTACAACATCAACTTCACAATGGATCTGGCGTGCAAAGATTTGGGCTTTGCGACGCAACTTGGCCGTGACTTTGGCGTGCCGCTGGAAGTGGCCGGGCTGGTGGAGCAAACCTTCATCCGCGCCCGCTCACAATACGGCGGCAGTGCATGGTCGTCACAGGTGGTGAAGCTGCTGGAAGATGCCCTGTCCACCGATTTGCGCGCGCCCGGTTTTCCAGCCGAGTTGTAATCCCGAGCTCGCACACTTGCGCTAACCAGCTGCCAAAACCAACACCCCGCTCTCCGCATGTCTGATACCCAAGCCAAAAATGTCATCATCGCGTGCATCGACACACGCAATCCCCCGCAGCGGCTGGCAGCGTTTGACGGCCTCAAAGTAAACCTGCAGCTTGTAATCGGGTTTGGCAACCCGCAGCAAGCCAGCCTGTTTCAAGCAGCCGATGCCATCATCACCGAAATGCATCCGGTTACGGCTGCGCTGCTCGGCACATTGCCACGCTGCAAAATAATTGCGTGTGCCAGCACCGGCTATGACTATGTGGACATTGAAGCCGCGGGCAAGCGCGGCATTTGGGTCACCAACTGCCCCGGCTATTGCACCGATGAAGTTGCCACCCACACGATTGCGCTGTTATTGTCGCAGGCGCGGCGCCTGCCCCAAGTGCGCCAGCTGGTGCGCGCCAACGAATGGGATCCGCGCCCGGTGCGCCCGCTGCGCCATGTAAAAAACCAAAAGCTGGGCATCATTGGCTGGGGGCGCATCGGCAAGGCCGTGGCCGCCAAGGCGCTGGCACTGGGCTTTGTTGTCCTCGCCCACGATCCCTTTATTGATGATGCCCTGATGCGTGCGGCCGGGGTGCAGCCCGCAAGCAGGGAAACCCTGCTGCAACAATCTGATTATGTAAGCCTGCACACGCCACTAACCGCCGCCACCCGGCTTATGCTGAATGCGCCGATGCTCGCGCTTATGAAGCCCGGTGCGTACTTAATCAACACGGCACGCGGTCTATTAATTGACGACGCAGCGCTGCTTGAGGCCGTAAATAACGGGGGCATCGCCGGCGCTGCGCTGGATGTACTGGCGAGCGAGCCGCCGCCGCCAGACCATCCGCTGCTAAACCATGAACGAATTTTTGTTACCCCGCATTGCGCATGGTGCTCGGAGGAATCCGACGAAGCTGTATGGGAATGGGCAGCCGGTTACGTGGCCGCCGTGTTTCGCGGGGAACGCCCGGATGCAGCGGTCAACTCGGTGAATAACAAATAGCTGCTAAGCGCGAACGCGGGAATACCGGTGCTTCTGAAAGCTGGGCGCCTGCTCCAGCGTAGCCATCAATCGATCGTAATCCTGCAATTGGCTGTTCACAAAGCAGCCTGTGCCAGTGCCAGCGCCCCGAGCACGCCCGCCCGGCTGCCCAGTGCGGGTGCCACAACATAACGGTCGGTGTGCTCGAGGATCTGCGCTGCTTGCACGTAGCCATTTAGCACAGACACCAGCTTCCGCCGCACCAGCGGCAGCAACTGCGGCTGGCTCATCACACCGCCACCCATGATGATGCGCTGCGGCGAAAGCACGCACACATAATTAGCAAGCGCCAGCGCCAGATAATGCGCCTCCAGTTCCCACGCTGGATGCCCTGCCGAGAGCGTCTCTGCTTTTTGGCCCCAGCGTTTTTCCATCGCAACCCCGGTCGCCAACCCTTCCAGGCAATCGCCATGGAACGGGCAGCTGCCCGCAAACGGATCAGCGGCCAGATCATGCGGCACGCGAATGTGGCCCATCTCCGGATGCAACAGACCGTGCACCACGCGCCCGTTCACAAAAGCACCGCCGCCAATGCCGGTGCCCACCGTCAAATACAAAAAGTTGTCAAGGTCGCGGGCAGCGCCCCAGCGCCACTCTCCCAAAGCCGCACCGTTCACATCTGTATCAATGCCCACCGGCAGTCCAAGAGAACGGCTGATCGCGCCGGCAAGATTGGTGTTGCGCCAGCCGGCTTTGGGGGTCGATGTGATGAAGCCATAGGTGGACGAGGCCGCCTGTAAATCCAGCGGGCCAAACGCCGCGATGCCGACGGCTGCCAGCCCGTCAAAGCGCTGCAAAAATGCCAGGCACCGCCCGATAGTCTCATCTGGCAGCGTAGTATCGAATCGCTCTTGCGCCCGAATATCATCCGGGCCGCTGCCCACAGCGCACACAAACTTAGTGCCACCCGCTTCAATTGCGCCGAAAAGAACTTGGGGGGGGTTCATTAGTGGTGAATTCTTTTGTCCGTTCGTTTTTGCCAGTAATTTTGGCAGCGCACAAGGTTATATAGGCATAATAACAGAAAGCCATAAGGTGGACGCTGTGTCGACTTACCTTATATCATTACACAATTAAACTGCCTTTTGCGCCTGTAAACAGTGCGAATTCGGAGCAGGTACAAAAAACCAGCTGGCATTGCACTGAATTCAATGCAAGCAAATGAATTTTTGAACAAAACACCTCGCCTATAATTAAAGCAAACCTGTTCGCCACAACACCCCCTCTGCACCTATGGGGGTGCTAAATGTGGATTTCCTAAACAACCAAGGAACACTCTATGGCCCGATCACCCGCCTACCAATTGCTGGCTGAACAACTGACAGCCCGCGGGCTTGACCCGCTGCGCATCAAGGACCTGCTAAAAGCGCAACACATTGAAACGCCATCGTGGGGGTACGCCAATAGCGGCACGCGCTT
>CANNEJ010000212.1 GCA_947503585.1 Anaerolineales bacterium
CTAAACGCCGCAGCCACGGGCTGCACAAGCGCGGGTGAAGCCAGTACCAGCCCGATAAAAAAGAGTAAGCCGCCCATCGCCAGCATTGCAAAGCTGCCAGACAGCAGCATCAACAATGATGTAAAGATCAGCGCAGCCCCAAGCATGGTGCCGTTCCGGCCCGCCTGCTGCGGCGCAAGCGCTGCGGGTCGCAGCGCTGCCAGCGGCGTTAGCCGGCTGGCGCCCCACGCCGGCAGCAAGCCGCTCAATAGCGACACGCCCACTCCCAGGCCAATCGTCGTCGCCAGCAGACCCGGCTCAATAATCAGTTCGCCCATTGTTACATTTAAATACTGCATCATTATGCCGGCGTAACCGGTGGTGGTGGCGCGGCCCAAGCCGTAGCCCAGCACAAGGCCGGCCGCCGTGCCAAGCACGCCCTGCAGCAAACTTTCGGCGAGCAGCAGCCCGATGATGGCGCGGCGGCTGGCGCCGATGATGCGCAGCATGCCAATGTCACGGCGGCGCTCGGCAACGATGGTGCGGAAGGTGTTGAAGATTATGAAGCCGCCCATCAACAGCGCAAGAAATCCAATCAGATAAAACGCGATCTGGCTGGTTTGCATGGCGGCCATAAATTCTGACCCGGCGCCCAATGCACCCAGCTGCAGCTCTTTGCCCAGCTGCGCTTCAATTGCCTGCAGCGCCGCGGCGCGCTGCGCGTCGGCGTTCTCCACCAGGTTGGCTTCGATTACAGTGATGCGGTCGGGCATGTCGAACAACTTTTGTGCAAGCCGCAGCGGCACGAACACCTGCTCGCTGCCGGCCAGTGCGCGGCCGGCCAGCACGCCGACTACGCGCAGTTTCGCAACGCCTGCTGGCGTGGGTACGCGCAGCAGCCCGTCTGCCTTCAGTTGCAGCGCGTCCGCCAAACTCTGCGAAATCACAGCCGCGCTGCCATCCGCCGCCTCCAAAAAGCGCCCGCTCACAAGCCGGTAATCGCGCAGCGCTGCCGCTGGCGCCGGGTCCACACCAATCAGCAGCAGCGCGCCCACGCGCACATCGCGTCCGTAAAACTCCGGCGGCAGGTTGAGCGTGCGTTCGATGCTGCCCGCCAATGCGCGCACGCCGGCAATCCGCAAAAACTTTTCAGTGCGGCGCGCAGTGAACGCCTCACCTGTGCGGTGCGTGATGGTTACGTCCACCTGCCCCGCTGTGGCGCGCAAGTTGCGCTGAAAAGCGTCCAGCATGGTGGGAATGAACATGCCGGTGCCAAAAAGCACCATCACGCCGATTGCAATCGCCAGCGTGGTGAGGCCGGTGCGCAAGCGGCGCCCCAGCAGATAGCGCAGCGCAAGGGTTAGAGCCATGGGATCTGTGCGCCGCCTAGGCTGCCGCCGTGATCAGCCCGGCCAGCAGCGCCTGGTTGTTCGCGGCGTTGCGTTCCAATACCGTCTCCTGCGCAATGCGGCCGTCCCGCAGAAACACCACGCGGTCAGCATGCGCAGCCACGCGCGCATCGTGCGTCACCATCAGCACACTGCGCCCCCAATCACGCGCCATCTGCTGCAGCAGTGCGGCAATCTCCTGCGAGGCCTGCGTGTCCAAGTTGCCGGTGGGTTCATCCGCCAGCACAAGCGCGGGTTCGGCAACCAACGCGCGCGCAATCGCCACGCGCTGCTGCTGGCCGGCAGACAGCTGGTCGGGCCGGTTGTGCATCCGGCTGCCCAGCCCAACCCGCTCTAACAGAGTGGACGCCTTTGTGCGCGCAACCGCCGGCGCAATGCCATCCAGCACCAGTGGCAGCGCCGCATTTTCAACCGCGGTCAGCACCGGAATCAAATTAAAGAACTGAAAGATATAGCCGATCTTGCGGCGACGCAGCTGTGTGATGGCGTCGTCGGCCAGCTTGTGAACCGGCTGCCCTTCGAACAGCACACTGCCGCTGCTGGGGGCGTCCAACCCGCCCAGCAAGTGCAGCAGAGTGGACTTGCCGCAGCCACTAGGTCCCATCACGGCCACAAACTCACCCTGCGCCACGCTCAGGTTTACGCCATCCAGCGCCGTGATGGCAGTGTCACCCGCGCCGTGCACGCGCGTCAGATCTTGTGCTTGAATTACGACAGCGGCAGGCATAGTCCCTCTCCATTTCCGCGGCTGGTTAGTGTGTGGGCTATTGAAACGCTCTCGGTCATTTTACCGCAGGCGGAACACCGGGCACACACTCACACCTGCGCCTACATCCAGCCCGCCCGCGCAGCGCTGCAAGAGCCACTACTCCAAATTGCACCACACCACCTAATACGCAACAGTACGCTCAGGCCGCCGGCGCGATACACCGTAGCGCACTTCCCTCCGCAACTATGGCCTGCGATCCTGCATGCATTCCAGCAGCGGTACTAATAACAAATGGGCAAACTGCTCATTCGGAAAAGATCCTCAGTACGCTTAATACCAATCTTTCACATAGAAAAATGATGGAGGCAATTCAAGGTATAGTGTGTAACCGCAACTTAGACTTGCCTGCCGCGGACCCGGAAGATTTCTACAAGAAGGTGAAATTGGCCGCAAAGTTTGTTTCAAGGGCGGAGACGCCGGCAAATATTGTTGGGTAGTGATTCAGGAAAGGACGGAGTGAGTATGAAGACCGTAAAACCGAATTTCAAAGACATACTGGAATTCTTATATCAAAATTATTATGTAAAACCTAAATTAAGTACTGTCACCAGCAGCCATTGGGAGAAATATGGGGAGACTCTAACAGTCGGGTCATCATCAGCCGATTCTACTATGCATGGATTTGGATTCGGCAATCTGTTCAAGGACACGCTGGTCAACCGTATCAAACATATTCCTGATGGAATTTTGAACAGGGGTCTCTTAAACAAGTACTGTAAAAGCCAAAAGATCCGCGAGCATGCCGCCCACGTGCTTGCCCGGCATGGGCGTATAGCGGACTTTGATTCCGTAAAACAGGCGATTTGCGCGAATTTGATTTCTGAAAAACTCCCCGGCGACCTTAAGACCATCGCAGTAATCGGTGATGGTTTCGGTTTTATGTCGTCGCTGATGAAATTAATCTATCCCAATGCCAGGATCATATCCGTCAATCTTGGAAAGGTGCTGATGTTTGATGCGCACTACATCAACAAGGTTTTTGTTTCTGCTCCGGTAGGTCAGGCTATTTTGATACGGTCATCCGAGGATGCTGCTGATCGATCATATGCCTTCGGATTTATCGAAGCGGAAAATTATCATCTCTTAAAAGACGTGGATGTTGATCTGTTCATCAATATCGCTTCCATGCAAGAGATAAACATGGCGGTCATAAATAGTTACTTTAATTACATGCGTTTCGGGAATGGTAAAAGGTATTTTTACTGTTGTAACCGCATTACAAAACAGTTACCAGACGGGTCATGGATAGAATTTTTTCGTTATCCTTGGAACGGCAAGGATGAGGTCTTTCTAGATGAATTATGCCCTTGGTACCAGAAATGGCCTTCGAACAGGCCCCCGTTTTGGATCCACGCTGACGGTCCCATACAGCACAGGATCGTGAGGTTAGCGAAGAGGGACAACATAGAAAGCGCTATAAGCGCGTCTGAACAAGAAAAAAAATCCTAGGGGTGTTTCTGACGGAATAGGAACTTCACGCCCCCAAGCACCCCCACATCTTACACCCTGACCCGCGCTTGACAATTGGAACCCTGCGCTAACTACCACGCAACCATTGTCTTGGAGGCAGAGACTACATTTACTCAGTTACTAAATATGAGAAAAGGATGTGTATAAACAACAGGCGAATGTTGCACTACCACCATTGCACC
>CANNEJ010000213.1 GCA_947503585.1 Anaerolineales bacterium
CCGGCAAGCCCGCCAGCAGCCCGGTCCAGCCCAGCCGCAAGCGCGCGTCGCGCTGCGCCGGCCATGCCCATGCTGCCGCAGCCGCAAGCTGCGTCACCACCAAAGCCCATTCCAGTATGCGCACAAGCACGAGTCTACATGCTTATTTGTGCGCCTAAATACGGGGATCTGGCACAGCCCATCCGTTATACTCTGTGTCATTCGCGCCTGTTTTGGCGGAAGACTGCAATGCCACAGCCTGCTGATCTGATAATTTCAAACGCACGGGTGCTCACGCAGGACCTGGTTGTGCCGCGGGCGGCTGCGGTTGCGGTGCGCGGCACGCGCATTGTGGCTGTGGGCAGCGCGGAAGACTGCGCGGAGTTCAAGGGGCCGGCCACGCGCATGGTGGATGCGCAACAGTGCACACTGCTGCCGGGTTTCATTGACAGCCACCTGCATTTGCTTTGGGGCGCGATTGGGCTTGGCCATGCGCAGCTGCAGGCCGCTGCTTCTGCTGCGGATGTGCAGCGCTTGTTGCGCGAACATGATCACGCGCACGCCGGCCAGCCGGGCCTGCGCGGGCAGGGCCTGCGCTACAACATCATCAGCATGCGCGGGCAGCTGGATGCGGTGGCGGCGGACCGGCCGCTGCTGGTGACAGCCTACGACGGACACACGGCGTGGGCCAATACCTGCGCGCTGCAGCAGGCGGGCATCCTGAATAGCGGCGAGCCCAGCGGCCCCAACAGCGTGATTGTGCGCGATGCGGCCGGCGTGGCCACTGGCGAGCTGCGCGAGGCAGGGGCCATGGAGCCGGTGCGCGAGCTGTTCCCGGACCCGAGCGCTGCGCGCCAGCGCGAGCTTGTGCTGCACGCCGTGCAGCTGCTCAACGCCGCCGGCGTTACCAGTGTGCACAACATGGATGGCGACCTGGAGCAAATGCAGCTCTACCAGGCCATGGAGCGGGCGCACGAAATGAACCTGCGCGTGTACGTGCCGTATCATGTGACGCCGGCTGCCACATTGGAGATGCTCGCGGTGGCGGCCGAGATGCAGTCTGTGCGCGGCGCGTTTGTGCGCGGCGGCGCTGCCAAGTTCTTTATGGACGGCGTCCTGGAAAGCTACACTGCGCTGCTGGTTACGCCGTATGCGGATGCGCCGCATACGCGCGGCGATGCGCTCTTCAGCCTTGAGCATTTCATTCGCATGGCGGCCGCTTGTGACCGCATGGGTTTGCAAGTGGCGGTGCACTGTTGCGGCGATGGCGCGGTGCGGCGCGCCCTGGATGGCTTTGCAGAGATCCAGCACCTGAACGGCCCGCGTGACAGCCGCCATCGCATTGAGCACATAGAGCTGATCGCGCCTGCAGACCTGCAGCGCTTTCGCAAGCTGGGCGTAATTGCGTCCATGCAAACTGCGCACTGCCCGCCCGACATGCTGGCCACTGATGTTTGGCCCGCGCGCGCCGGGCACGACCGCTGGCCGCTTTCATTTGCCTGGCGTGCGGTGCGTACTTGCGGTGCGCATTTTGTAAACGGCAGCGACTGGTCTGTGGCGCCATTCAATCCCATGCTGGGGCTGGACGCGGGGCTCAACCGCCTGCCGTGGGCGCCCGGCCAGCCCAACGACCACCTTACGCTTTACCAGCTGCTGCCCGGCTACACACGCGATGCGGCTTGGGCTGAGTTCAAAGAACATGAGAAGGGCCGCATTTGCAGCGGCTTGCTGGCAGACCTTGTGCTGCTGGATGCGGACCTGGAGCAGACCGCCACGGAGCTTGTAAAAAATGTGCGCCCGGTAATGACCATTGTGGATGGCCGGATTGTGCACGGCGCCTGAGCGCGGCTGTAGTGGAAGTGCATGCGGCTGCACAAGCCGGGATGCGCAAAGCTGGTGGCGGCCGAGGGACGGCACCCCTTAGTTGCACCGCAGATTTCTGCGCCAGTCGTCAACTGGCCACTTCCGGCCAGCATAGTTTCAGGCTAACGCATCGTTATCGGATGCGTGGCCTGCTGCCCGCGTCTATGCTATGGTTGGGACAGGCGGTAACAAACAACCGGAACCACCAGTAAGGCATAGGCGCAGGATATTCTGCGCCGGTTCACGAACGGGTGCAACAAGCTGGCGATTGCGGCCAAAGCGTTTACCACTGCACTTATTGGCGCCTGCCGCCCGTTTTCCCACCCCGCCGCTCCATGCAATACCCGAAAGTTTTTCAGTCTGTTGGCTGGTTGTGCGCCGGCATATTTGTATTTTCGCTGCAGGATTTGGTAGTCAAGTCTTTAAGTGGCGTGTATCCGGTGCATGAGTTCATTGTGATCCGCAGCGTGGCTGCAATCCCCTTTCTATTTGTCCTCGTTTGGCGGGCAGGCGGCCTGCGCGCAACCCGCTCGCCACGCGCCGGTGTCCTGTTGTTGCGCAGCGTGCTAATGCTGCTGGCGTATACAACTTACTTTCTCGCCTTCCCGGTGATGAAGCTGGTTGACATCAATGCGTTGTATGCCACTGTGCCGCTGTTTGTGACGGCGCTGGCCGGCCCGTTGCTGGGCGAGAAGATCACCATGCAGCGCTGGGTCGCCGTTGCGGTTGGCTTTGCGGGCGTGCTGATCATGGTGCGGCCCGGCGCCAGTGTTTTTGAACCTTCGTCGCTGCTGCCAATCCTTTCCGCATTAGCTTATGCAACGGCGCAAATTTTGGCGCGGCGCATTGGTTTGGCTTACTCGGCTGCAGTGATGTCTTTTTATCAGAACTTCATTTATCTGACCGGGGCTGCCATTCTGGCTGCAATCGTCACCGGGTGGGGCGGCGAATATTCCGGCCACCCCAGCGCCGAGTTCATGTTGCGGCAATGGGTAGTGCCGGGCCTGTACGACTTGATTTTGATTGCGCTGTGCGGCCCGATTGCGGCCATCGGTATGACAATGCTTGGGCAGGCTTATCGCCTCACAGAAGTGAATTTCGTTACATCGTTTGAGTACACCGCGCTTATTTGGGGTACGCTTTGGGGCTACGTGGTTTGGCGCGAGGTACCCGGCGTGAGTTCTGTGATTGGTGCTGTGCTGATTGTGCTGGCCGGCCTGTGGCTGCTGAAGCGGGCGAACGGGCAGCCGGCAGCGGTGCCGGAGTTTTCAGAGCGGTAGCGCACAGCGTTGATTGGAGCAGCGCCAGCAACCCGCTTGCGATGTGTGCCGCCCCCGGCGGGGCAGCTGCTCGCCCGCGGCGGATAGCCTACATGCCGGGTGGGCGCCGCCGCCACAAGTTTGTGGCCGCCTCAAACGCATGTCCCAGCTGCAGACGCCCCAGTCATCCTGGTGCCGTCCCACAATTTGCAAGCCCACCGGCAGCCCGCTGGCGCTGAATGCGCACGGCACCGAAAGCGCCGGGTTGCCTACAGTTGAAATGTAATAGCAGGATTTCATCCAGTCGATGTATGAGTGCAGCGGCACGCCGTCGATTTCGCGGAGGTAAGGCGTGTCCACGCTGAAGGGCAGCACCTGGCTTACAGGCAGCACAAAGAATTCGTAGCGCTCCATGAACTTGCGCACGCGGTGATACAGCTGCGTGCGCTGCGCTTCAGCCCGGCCCAGCTGCGGGCCTGTAAGCTGGCGGCCCTGCTCAATGTTCCAGCGCACCGTTTCTTTCACCTGATCCGGATGCTTGTCCAGCTCTTTGCCGAGGCCCAGCTCAAAGCTCCAAGCGCGCCACACTTTGAAGATTTCATCCGCGTCAGAGAAGT
Source organism: Anaerolineales bacterium (assembly GCA_947503585.1). GTDB lineage: Bacteria > Chloroflexota > Anaerolineae > Anaerolineales > UBA11657 > BD1. The sequence continues at coordinate 3,719 of CANNEJ010000213.1, forward strand.
CCGGCTCAGCCTCTTCTACAATGCAGCCCAGCTGCTCGAACACTACGCGCTGCGCTTCGATTACACTGCGCACTTCGCGCTCGTACGGCAG
>CANNEJ010000214.1 GCA_947503585.1 Anaerolineales bacterium
GCGGCGGTTTAACTCGCTGATGAGATGCGGCGCAGCATGCTTAACATCGCCGGTGGGAATGTCTTTTAAGATGCTGCCAAAGTGGCGCAGGTATTCCGGTGCCACGCGGTACTGCGCGTAAATGTTGAAGCGCACATGCGATTGGGATGCAAAGCCCGGCGGAGTTTCACGCAGTGCAATCAAGCCGGCGCGCCCATTGAGCATGTTGGTGGAGGCTTCAAGAATGCGCGTCAGAACAGTGCTCAGGTCCAGCTCCTGGTTGAGCCCGCGCACAATGTCCAACAAGTGGTCGCGCTGCTGAATGCGGTAGTCCGTGAGCATGTTCGGGAAGGTTAGCGGCGGCGGCCGCAGGCTTTATGGAAAGATGTCGTTGAGCACGGGCAGGTAGCGGCAGTTGCAGCCGCCCGCCCGCGAGCAGGCTTCAAGCGGAATATCCGGCGTTTCAGCTTTGGCGTATGTGCCTTGCACAGCGCAGGCTGCCGGGCACGCATCATCGCTTACGCCGATGATAATATTTGTGACCCGCGGGTTGGCGCGCAAGCGTTCCAACGCAGCGCGCAGCTCTGGCTGGCGGGCGGTGGGAAGCACTGAAATGGGGGGATTGCTGGATGACACCGGGTTACCTCTTAGATAAGATCATTTTATGACGGCGTCGGCGCGCCGTCAAACCGCTCTGGACAGCGGCGGCAGCAGCTTGAAGAACTGCTGCCCTTTACGCACACTGCAGCCATTCTGAACGCTGTGTTAATGGCTCGTTTGCGTGATGTTCCGGGTTTGGGGCCGCATATTGTGGCAAATTAGACGCGTAGGGAAGGAGAATTGCAATGCGCATTCCATCAACCGTAATCTCGAAACCGGCCGCGTTTCTAACTGCAGTGGTTTTGCTGCTGGGCGGATTGCTGGCCACGAATATTCTGCTCGCGGTACTGGTCCGCTAGGCGGGCACAGCGCTGCGCGGCGTTAACCGCACAGTAGCACGGAGTGGGAGCGCGCCTGCAGCACGGCGTCAAGGCTGCCGCCAAAGGCTATCTCGCGCAGCGGATTTGTGCTGTAACCGCCCATCACAATCAAGTCGCAGTTTTTGTTCGCTGCCGTCTGCAGAATCGCTGCGGCAACCTCGCTGTTTTTAACAGAGATATATTCGGCCGGCGTCCAGTGTGTTTCCAGGTACGCGCGCGCTTCGGGTAGTGCATCGTGCGCACCGGTGCTGCAATGCAGCACCACCAGCGCGGCATCCCAGGCGCCAGCCATGTAGGCCGCCACGTACAGCGCTTCACGCGCCTTCGCACTGCCATCAAAAGCAAGTAGTACGCGCTGCAAGCCGGCTGGAAGGGCGGGCGTAGCCAGCACCGGGCGCGGGCACGCCTGAATGATGGCACGCAAGCCGGACGCCAGCCGGCTGCCAATGTCATTTGCGGGCGGATGCGCCAGGTGCAGCACCAGCAGGTCCGCCCAGATGGCGCGTGCCAGCAGCGCGTTGCGCACAGTGCCAGCTTCAAGTGCCAGCTGCCCGCTGATGCCGGCGGCAGTGCAGCGCTTTGTGAAGTCGCTGCGCAATGCCGCAGCGTAAGGCCGATCCACTTGGCCACTGATATGCAGGCCGCGCAATTCGGCCGTTTCGTGTTTGGCAAGCAGCAATGCGGTGTCTAGCGCACACCAGGCCTGCTCGTCACCGGAAACGCTCACCAAAATTTTGGAGAAGAGTTGCAGCGTCTCGCGTCCGGCAACGGTGCCCGTGCGCCACTTGCCGATGCGTGTGCCGCTGCGCAGGCTGGCCGGCACAATCAGGTTCGAAGCTGCGTTCCACAGGCGCGTTAGCACCTGCCCGCCGCGCATGTTGAATTTGCCGGCAAGGTCGGCTGCCACCTCTTGCGTGTCCATGCTCCACTCCAGCGCAGACTCAAGCCGAGCGCGATGCTCGGCCAGCCAAACATACAAATCAGTTTCCGTGCGGTCCGGCAGCGATTGCAGCAGGCTCTGGCTGCGGATTACTTCCACGACCGGCAGGTACACATTGTCATACCAGCTGGCTACCGCGTCCTCCAGTTTCACACTTTCACGTGTTTCCAATCCCAAGAAGTAACGATGCACATCAATGTGCTCGTCCAGGATGCGGTATTGGCCCGGCACTGTCATAAGCAGGTTTGCGTCGGCGCGCAACTGGTCCAGGCTGGTGCGTTCCAAAAACTCCACGTAGCGTGCCTTGCAGATCAAATCATCCGGGTTATCGCTGGCGCTGAATGGCACGCGGGTGGGGATGTCCAGCACGTAGGCTTGAATTGATATGGCGCCCAGCTCGCGTGCGACGGAGATACGATGGTTGCCGTCAAGCACAAAGTAGGCGTCACCGATGCGGTAGAGCTCCACGGGCGGCAGACCTGTGTTCTCGGCTGCAGCCCGCACGCCGGCCCAGCGTGTTTGGTCGGAGTCATGCAGCGGCAAAAAGCTGCGCGTGAAATCTGTATAGCGCCCCACGCTGCCCACAATCGCATCCAGCGCCACTTCTTGCAGGCCGCGCGGCGTGGAATGCGCCAGCCTTAATTGCTGGCGCACCTCCTCAAAGGAAAGTAGCCCGGCCGGCCGGCCGCGCAGGCGCGCCAGGGTTTGTTCGAGTGCAGCTTTAGTGCGTGCACTGCGAAAGTCTTGCGCAGCCCGCAGTCGAAAATGATCTTCCATCAGCTTTCAATCGGGAGTGGTGAGTATAATCTTTTCTCCGCCGGTTTTGTTTGATTGGAGACTAATAACAATGCCTACATCCTCAGACGTGCGAGTATTGGTTGCTGACGACATTGCTGTGGCGGGCGTGGAGCGCTTGCGCACTGTGGCGCAGGTGGACGTTGAAGCGGAAATCACGTCCGCCCAATTGCTGGCGCGCATCCCCGGGTACCACGCGCTGGTGGTGCGCAGCCGCACTAAGGTTGACAGTGCATTACTGGCTGCGGCCGGGCAATTGCGCGTGGTTGGGCGGGCTGGCGTAGGCGTGGACAATGTGGATGTTGAGGCTGCTGCGGCGCGCGGTGTGATTGTGGTTAACTCGCCGCTGGCAGCAACCACAGCGGTGGCCGAGCTGACGCTTGCCTTGATGCTGGCGGTGGCGCGGCAAGTGCCGCTGGCTGACGCAGCCATGAAGCAGGGCGAGTGGCCCAAAAAGAAACTTCAAGGCGTGGAGCTGGAAGGCAAGACGCTGGGACTGATTGGCTTTGGCCGCATCGGGCGTGAAGTGGCGCGGCGGGCGCAGGTGTTTGGAATGCGCATTGTGGCGTACGAGGTTATTCCAATTGACCCGGCATCAGTTGCGCATCTGGCCACACTGCTGGAGCTGCAGCAGGTGTTGGCTGCGGCAGACTACATTTCATTGCATGTGCCGGTCACAAGCGCCACACGCAACATTATTGATGCGGCTGCGCTCGCAAGCTGCAAGCCGGGCGTGCGCATAGTGTGTACTGCGCGCGGCGGCTTGATAGACGAGGCAGCTTTGCTGTCTGCGCTGCAAGGCGGCCGGGTGGCAGCCGCCGGGCTGGATGTTTTTGCAACCGAGCCGCCCGGTGCGAGCGAGCTTGTGCGCCACCCGCAAGTAGTTGCTACACCCCACGTTGGGGCGCAAACGGCGGAAGCGCAGGAGCGCGCCGGCGTGGATATCGGCGATGAAGTTGCGGCAGCATTAACCGGCAAGCCATTGCGCTGGCGCGTGCTGCCGGATACGGCCGGCTAGCCCGCAACAGCTGCTGCCCGGCCGGCTGCTAAATGCGGCGGTCGGGTGCGGAGCCTACAGTGCGCTT
>CANNEJ010000215.1 GCA_947503585.1 Anaerolineales bacterium
GCGGTCTGTTTTTTGCATTGGATTTTTGTAGAGCAGAGCGGATAACCTGCGCCTGCTACGCGCAGCCTGATCTGCGCAAATTATACGGCTCGGAGCGCAGCAGCCTTGCCCGCAACCGGATGCCCGCAGTTGGCGCTGGATGCGCTCAACGCAGCGCCCCAGACAGCTGCGCGCTTAGGGGCGCGCGCAAGACGCGCCGCCAAGATCGGTGCAGCCGCGCGCAAACGAGGTTCCGGGCTCCAGCAGCGGCACCCGCCATACCAGCACAGTTTGCAGCGCCAGCAGCAAAATCAGTGCCAGCTGCAGGCGCTGCGCTATGCCGGCCTGCGGCCGCAGCCGGATGCGGTAGAGCCAGATGCCCCAATACACCAGAAGGCCCAGCCCGCTGTATAGCGCCGGCTGAAAGTGGCGCGTCCACATGGTCAGATGCATCAGAAAGTACCAGTACGAATATGCAACTATCACCGCCATCACCACGCCGGAATAAAGCGCGGCACTGCGCAAGTGCGGTCGCTCTGCCAGCACCGTCCGCATTGCCAGCGGCGCAGCTATAACTGCACCCAGCGAAAGTGCCAGCATCTTGAAGCGGTAACCCGCAGAAAGTGAAGACCACTCGAATTCCGGCGAGACAAGCCGCGCTGCCAGCAACTGAAAAAACGAGCCCGACTGATCGAGCCGCTGGCGCCCGGCCAGAATAAAGCCGCTGTACTCCCGCACCCAGCCGCTGAGCCCCGCAACGCCAAAGCGCAGAAAGATGAGCAGCGCCCACGCCGCAAGCGGCAGCAAGAAAGCAGCCGCCAGCAGCAGCAGGCGGCGCAGCTTGCTGCGCAAGTCGGGCTGCGCCAGCACACTGTTGAGCACTATGAATCCCGCAGCCAACGGCGCATAAATAAATTTGCAGTGCCACACCGCCAGCCCCCACAAAAATGCCGCCCCCACCGGATGTTTGGGCATTATCACGAGGCCCCAGCCCAGCCACAGCGCCCCTGCCAGTTCACCCAGCGTCAGCAGAAAGCCATGCCAGTACGGGAAGCCCAGCAGCGGCATAACCGTGACGGACCAAAGTGTGGTGCTCAGCAACAGCGCCGTGTGTGCTGCAAAACCGGCGCCGCGCAAAAAGCGCATCCCAAGCGCCAGCGCCAGGAGCCATACTGCCGCACCCGCCACGAGGCGCGCACCAAACAAGCTGCTACCCAGCAGCCAAGCCAGCGCGCTGGGCAGCGACCCCACAATACCGGTGGAGATTCCGCCGCTGATGCGCTGCCCGCCGTAATTTTCTGAATAATTCAGCCCGGTCACAAAGCTCAGGCCGGCGTTTGAGTTCCACATCTCATCCACAAAATATTTTTCGCGGTCCGCCATGGTCACCAGCATGTGCCAGCTGTTAATGGAGGCGAGCAGCGCCAGCGCCAGCCACAGTGCGCGCCGGTCAAAAATGGTTATGCGGGGCATGTTTGAAACAAATGGGGGCGGGCACCGTAGAGTTTGCGCCAGCCAATCGGCGGCGCAAGCGCCGCAGCCTGCAAGCCGCTTAGTCGTCGTTGACGATGGTGAGAAGTCCGGTCGTGGAGGAGACAGCCGGCGTTACAAGCGTGTTATCGGGGTACACACCACTGAGCGTGATTATGACCGTCTCGTGCGGTTCGTTGGTCGTGTCGCCACAGACGCCGATAGTAAAGGTTTTGCTGGCGTTCTCAAGTGCCGCCCAATTGAGGGTACCAGTGGTGTTTACGTAGTCCACACCAGCCTGGCAGGTGGTGCCGCCCGTGGCCGTGCCGGCGCTGGTGGATGTGCTGTAGGTTATTGCCATAACGGACGAACTCAGTCCGGACTTGGTAAGGGTAATGGTCACCGCCACGGAATTCGTGGCCCCAGTGCTACCCTCTTGCGCGGTCACCCCGGCCAAGGCAATCACCGGGATGGACGTACTGGTTGCCGTCGGCGTACTGGTGGCCGTTGCAGTGGGCGTGTTTGTCGGCGTCAACGGATTCAACGTAGCCGTTGGGGTAAACGTACTCGTGGGCGTGGTTGTAACCGTCGGTGTCGTGGTTGTTGTGGCAGTCGGCGAGGAGGTCGAGGTTGGCGGCGTTCCAGTAACCGTTGAAGTAGTGGTCGGCGAACTGGTGCGCGTCACGGTGCCCGTGACAGAGGGCGTTACGGTAACCGTGGTTGTGGCAGTGTTGGTTGCAAGGCGCGTTGGAATCTCGAGCGTCGCATCCGGTACCAGTGCCTCAAGCGCATCCATTGCTTCCGGATTGTTTGAAACCCACTGTGCATACTCTGCAGTCTCAATGCTGGAGGTAATCTGCGGCACCGGATTGGAGAGCAGCCGCAGGTACGGATTCTTCTTGACCGTGCCCGTAGCGCCCGGTGGAACCTGCGCTTTCACACCGGCTGACTCGAGTGCGCAATACCCATCCAGGCAGGTGGTGGTGGTGACAAAACGCGGGAAAGCCACGTGCTTAATTCCTAACATGCCACCCTGGACAGACGCAGTGCCGGCCTTCGTCTCAACATCCACGGTACCCGCCGGATGCATCACCCAAATGTGCCCACTAGCCAACTGCAGGCGCGTGTAGGGCGATTTCAAATCCTGCCCCAGCGCTGCCAGCGTCAGCGTTGTGTTTTCACTCATGCTGATGACAGTGCCCTCGGTTAGCTCCACCCGCGCGCCGCTATTGGGGCCAGTGCGAACCTGACTGCCAACACCCAGGTCCTGGCCGTCTCCCGCCATGCCAAAGCCACTTATGCTCTTGCGCATCTCCACGGTACCGGCCAGATCATTCAGCATTGCGTAGCGCGTACTGACCACAGAGGTGAGCGCAGCTTCATCCCAGAACACCTGGTTGTTTGAAAGGCACAGCGACGGGAAGGCGGAGGTAAAGACGGTCACGCTAGTGGTCGCAGCAATGAATTCCACGCTTAGCTGGCCGTAGGTGTCAATGAAATTCTGGTAGCGCGACCAGACAATATTCGGGCTGGAAGCATCTACCAGCCCATCGGCAATTCCCACGCGCATGTTAATGGAACCAGCGCCAAGTGAAACATTTGGGTCAGTGCCGCTGCTGGACCAAGCACTGCCCCACGCAGTAAAGCGAATGCGGCTGCCGGCCGTAATCCCCGTCACAGTTTGAGACAGGCCGCCTTGAAAGGAGCTGCCACCGGACACGCTAACAAGCTGCGCCTTGTAGCCCGCATAGACACGCTCTGGCAGCATGCTAGCGTTCACACCGGAGTAGCGGGGGACTTGGTTGGTGCAGTTGCCATTTTCTAGGAACCATGGCGTCCACCCCGTGGCTACCTGCTGGTCGATATTGTCCTTAAACTTTACGAAACTGCCCTCGTAGTCCGGATTCGTCAGCAAGTTGCGCGAACTGATCTGCACAGGGGCCGGGGTACTCGTATTAAGTCCTTTACCCGGCGTCGGGGTCAACGTTACGGTGACCTCGGTCTTTGCGCCCGTAACACCCTCCGCCGGCACCAAGGTTGCCACCGGCGCATTCGCAGCGGAAGCTGCAATTGCGCCTGTACCCGGGATCAAAAGCACGTCGCCGATCTCCAAGCGGGTGCCGGTAATTCCGCTGGCGCGCTGGATACCCAATACACTGGTACCATAGATTTGGGCCAGCCTAAAGAGCGTGTCACCACGCTTTACAATGTAGCGAAATTGCGCCGCCGGTGCGGCCGCCGCAACCGCGGCAGTCTCCGGAACGATCAACTGCTGCCCGACAACGATGATGGTGCCCGCTAAACCATTGA
>CANNEJ010000216.1 GCA_947503585.1 Anaerolineales bacterium
GGCGAGCGCCAGCGCACCCGTGACCCGCTGGCTGTTCACATGCGTGCCATTTTTTGATGTGTCAGTGATAAACCATTTTTCTTCAATGCGCTGCAACAGCGCATGCTTGCGGGAGACAGTGGCGTCATCGATCAATAAATCGCACTGCTGCTCGCGGCCAATCACAAATGCGTCGCCAATCAAATCATAGCGGCGCCCCTTGAGCGCGCCCCCAATCACCACTAGAGCCGCCACCCCGCTGGGGCTCATTGCACCCAAACCCGCGCCAGCCCAAGCGCCGATATAATCGCAACATGATTCCAGCTGCGGGCGACATCCTTAACCAGCGCTATCGGGTGCTGGGCACCCAGGGTAAAGGCGGCATGGGTACCATCTACCTTGCCGAAGACTTGCGTTTGGAAGGCCGCCAGTGCGCACTGAAACAAGTGAGCGGCGATCCGCGCGCCACGCCAGAGGCGCAGCGCCAGGCGCGCGCTCAGTTCTATCAAGAGGCATCCGTGCTCGCGCGCCTCGATCATCCAGCGCTGCCCAAGGTCTCGGATTTTTTCTCGCTGGGCGACACCGAAGTTCTGGTGATGGATTATGTTGCGGGCGTGGACCTGCGCCAGCGCATCGAAACGGCGCGCACAGCCGGCACCCTGATCCCCGAATTGCTGGTACTGGATTGGGCGCGCCAGCTGCTCGATGCGCTTGTATATCTGCATGCCCAGCAAACACCGGTTGTGCACCGGGACATTAAGCCCGCCAACATCCGGCTGACGCCGGGCGGCACGATCAAGCTTGTGGATTTTGGACTTGTGAAATTGATGGTACCCAACGACGGCACGATAACGGTGGTGCAAGGACGCGGCACCATCCACTACACCCCGCTGGAGCAGTACGGCGGTGACACCGGCCACACCGACGGGCGCACCGATGTCTATAGCCTTGCGGCCACCCTTTACCACCTGCTCACCAACACGCCGCCCACGGAGGCCAAAGTCCGCTTCCTGCAAACCGACAGCCTGGTGCCAGTGCGCGACCTTAACCCGGCGCTGAGCGCACGCACGGAACGCGCCCTGCACTGGGCACTGCACCTGCACCCCGAGGACCGTCCGGCCGCCGTCGCCGACTTCCGGGGAGCCTTACTGGATGGCATTTTCCCGGGACCGCAAGGCCAACCCGAGTTTGTGCCTGCCAACGCCTGGGAATGGGCGCAGCTGGCCTTTACGGACCCTTTGGAGCGGCACCTGTCGATTGCTGCGATGGTAATCATTGGAGTTGGGGTGATCGCCACGCTGGCTACTTGAAACCGCCCGCCCGCATGGACTGCCACGCCGCCTGGAGCAGGCGGCTGCCGGATTGCCAGCCGGCTGCCAGTTGCACCTTGTAGCGGTCCACCGCCAGCGCCGCCAGGCCGCCGCCGGCTGCACACAGCACCGGGGCAAGCGCACCCATGGATTGCAGCAGGGCCACACCGGGCAGCTGCAAAACATACAAATCGTATGCCAGCCACACACCAATAGTAATGCCTAGCGCCAGCCGAAAGCGCTGGATCAAGCCGCGTCCGCTCCGCCGCGCTGCGTCCCAGCCATAACCCGCAACCGCAATATTAATAAACAGCGCGCTCAATAGGTCGCGCGGGTCAGTGGAAGCCTCTGGCACTGGTTCGCCCGCCTGCGCGTTGTTAGCCGGCGAGTTTGCATCAACGGCAACCTGCGGCGCCGGCGTGTTGGTGGCTGCGGGCACGGCACTGGGCGTGATGCCGGGCGTCAAAGTTAGCACAACGATTGCGGTCTCACCCGCCACATCGCTCACCAACAAGGGCGCCGGCAGCGAAATTGCGCCGCCGCTCACAGCCCGAATTTCAATGCCGCCAACCCGCTTCGGTGCCAGCGCCGCCTGCGCCACACCCTGCACGGTAAACGCAGTCGCAAAAATTTCGCGCAGTGCGTTAGCATCCTTGTAGAGCACATCAAAATCCACCTGCGTGCCATCGGGCACAATGTTGCCGTTGAAGTCACGCAACACCGTAGTGCTGACCTTGACTTGCGCGCCTTCCGGCAGCGTGGGCGGCACAGCGGTGGCGGCGGCATCCACCCCTGTTGGCAATGGCACCGGCGTTGCAGCAGGTGTCAGCGCTAGCGTGGGCTCTGGCGACGGCGTGAGGGCATTGCCTGCAGGCAACACCAATTCAATCACCAGTTCAAATTTTTGTACCGGGTCGGGCAGCAAGCGCTCCGCTAGAAAGTACGCTGCTGCCGGCACGGACACCGGCCCGCCCACCCGGGGTGTCAAATCCAGAAACAGCGCCTGCGCAGCCACATCAATAAACGCCGGCGCTGCACTAAACAAACCGTAGTATGCGGTAATTTGAGAAAGTGCAGCCGCATCCATGTGGTACGGCGCACCAAGGGCAAAGACCACCAACTTTTTACCGGCCAGCAAATCTGGGCGGGTTGCCAGCAGACGCTGAAAGCTACTCGGGACACCCTCAGCAACCTGCGCCGGCTGCAGCAGCGCAACCACCCACGCCGCATCGCGCAGCGCATCTGCAATCGACGTAAGCGGAACTGCAGCGGCCGGCACAGGCGTGGGTATGGCCGTCCCTTGCGCGCTTTCCAGCGCGGGTGTTGCAGTTGTTTGTGGCACCGGCGTTGGTCCAACGCCATCCAGAAAATCAGCCAGCTCTCCAAAATCAAAACTACTTAAGTTCTGACTGCGCACTTTGGCAATCGGGCCATAAGCGCGCTCTACGGCCACTTGCAGTGCATCAACGGCCGGAAGGCGTTGCGGCCGGCACAGACTGCATTGCCGCACCTGCTGCGTCTGGGTTAAAAATACAATGCGGGCACCGGGCGCCGGAGGTTGCGGCAGGCGCTGCGCCAAGTCCGCGGCGGCTGGCGCCAAGAGCGTGAACGCTTCGCGGGCAATCGCCGCCATCTCGCTGTCCATCGGCACCAACGGCTCAAGCGGCTGCGTATTGATGGCTGCGCCCGCGCCAAACTTGCCGTACAACTCCTGCTTGAGCTCAACGATGCGGGTAACCGCCTGATCCACGCGTGCGCTAAAGACCCCGCCCTGCTTGTAGCGGTTCACAAGCCCGTCCAGCGTGGCGGGCAGCGCCAACAACCCGTCTTCATCTTGCACTGACACTTGCAGCAAATCATTGCCCGCCATCAATGCGGTGTAGGCCACATTGGAAGCCAGCAGGTTTTGGCCCGCAAGATAATCACGCCGCACACCGGGATGATTAAGCGGCAAGCTCACAAGCAGGCCGCCAAGCTCCACCCATGGCCGAAACTCATCAAACTGCAGTAAAACTTTCAGCGCGCTTTCATCAATTGCCAGCGGCCGCGTCTCCCGCGAAATCGAGCCTTGCAATCCAGCGTACAACGCCGGGCCAGTTACGAACCCATCTGCGGCGCCTTCGGTGTTGCCCTCCAGGCTGGCCACTGCAGCAAACGAACGGATATCCACCGCTTGCAGCTCGGCCAGCGGCTTGGAAACCACCGGCACTTCCAAAGCTGCGTCACGGTCGCCGCTGCCCAAGCCCGGGAAAGTGCCGGCAATCACCGCCATCCGCCGGCCGCTGCCCGCATGCACTCCCCGCGTGTAAGCCCGCCCAAACTCGCCGACCCAAAACGCATTGCCGCCAAAAACGCCGGAGCCAAGATCGCCGGGGCTTGCCGGATTCGGGCTGTCTACCACATCCAGATTTGGACCGAGCAGCATGTTGAACCCCAGCTGGCGCAGCTCGCTACCGGTGGCCC
>CANNEJ010000217.1 GCA_947503585.1 Anaerolineales bacterium
TCTGCCCAATGGCGGCTTGGCGCGGTAGTTGTCGCGCACCGTGCCGGACAGCGCAACTGCGTCGGCGCGGGAGTTGATGTCAAAATAAATTGTGCTGCCGGTCGCCGGCACCAGAAAGGGCGCAACATGGCCCTGCTCAACTGCAATCGAACGGTCGTCCGGCCACGCGCCGGTGCGCAGGTCCACCAGATCCATCTGCTGCGCAGAAAAATCTGCGACCGCCACAAGGTCCGCATCCTGCCATTCGGCCTCCAGCGTGGGCTTCCAGCGAATGGAGCGTTGCACGCGCGCGTCCGCCGCAACCACGCCAGCTACGCGCGCCACATCTTCCGCTACGCCATCATAAAGCGCGCCGGTCACATACAGCAGCGCGTGCGCCGGGTGCGCCGCCAGCTGCGTGGCACCCATCTGTTTGGCCATCAGCCCATTGCTGGAGAGAATCATTCCAAGCGCCATCACGCCCACCGCAATACTCATCACCACGGTTATGGTGCGCCCAATGTGCGTGGCGAGATCGCGCCACACTTTTATGTAGGCCCGGCGCATTGCTCAGGCGGCTTTAACGCGGCCGTTGCGGGTGCCTTCAGACAACCGGCCGTCAATCACTTCAACCACACGCGGCAGGCGCGCCGCCAGACCGTTGTCATGCGTCACCATTACAAAAGTTTTGTGCTGCGCCACCAGTTGCTCAAACAAGTCAAACACTTTGTCCGCAGTGCGGCTGTCCAGATTGCCAGTGGGCTCATCACCCACCAGCAGCGGCGGATCATTTGCAAGCGCACGCGCGATAGCGGCGCGCTGCTGCTGGCCGCCGGAAAGCGTATTCGGCAGCTTGTGCGCCTGGTCTGCCAGCCCCACCTGCTCCAGCAGCTGCATCGCGCGCACCGGCCGCTCCTTCAAAGTCCACATCCGGCAAAAGTCCATCGGCAGCATAATGTTTTCAACCACCGTCAGTGTTGGCAGCAGCTGAAAAAATTGAAAGATCACGCCAACGCTCCGGCCGCGCCAGCGCGCCAGTTCGTTCTCAGATAGCTTGTTTAGCAGCGTATCCGCAACCAACACATCACCGCTGGTGGGCCGGTCGATGCCGGTGATCATGTTAATCAGCGTAGACTTGCCACTGCCACTCGGCCCGCACACGCCAACAAACTCACCCTTGTGAACCTCAAGGCTCAAGTTTTGCAGCACGCGCACTGTGCCCGCAAGCCCGTCATATTCCTTCACAACATTGCGCAGTGAAATCAACGCCGGCGCGGCCACCGTCGTACCGGCCAGAATACCATCCGTCGCACTCCCAACGCTGTACGAAGCCATTACATCTGCGTCTAACATAGGGCAAATGTTATCGCGCAATACCTAGTGCGCCCACCAGCGTCATACAAATAACCCGAGATAATAATGATTTCACTTTGCAACTGCTACTGGCTGCAGCAGCGCCAGCGTTGTACAGATTGCAACTTAGCAAGGATTGGAAGCATTTCTAAAAACCCGCAGATACAAAGCTCAGTGGTTATCGGCTCAATACCCGCTATTATCAAACGGCCAAATATTGTGCTCAAAATACCCCTAACCAATGCAATCCGGCAGAAACCGCAGTTGTCGCAAGAGTAAAATAGCGAAACTATGCAAATCAGAATCCTAAGCGCGGCAGATGTCCGCAGGGCCCTGCCCATGGCAGCTGCAATCGCAGGCATGAAGGACGCATTTGCCCAGCTATCGGCTGGCACTGCGCATGTGCCGCTGCGCCTACGCGTATCAGTCCCGGACCCGCCGGGCGTCTCCCTGATCATGCCGGCCTATATGCAAGGCAGCGGCGATCTCGCCGTAAAGGTTGTCTCCGTATTCAACGCCAATCCGGCGCGCGGCCTGCCACTGATCTACGGCGTGGTACTGGCACTCGACCCCGCTACCGGCCAGCCCCTGGCGCTGCTGGAAGGCGGCAGCCTAACCGCCATTCGCACCGGCGCCGGCGCCGGCGCCGCCACAGATTTACTGGCACTGCCTGAATGCCACACCGCCGCGATCATTGGCAGCGGCGTGCAGGCACGCACACAGCTCGAAGCCATTTGCACGGTGCGCAAGATTCACAGCGTGCGCGTCTACAGCCCCAACGCGCAGCACGCGGCTGCGTTTGCAGAAGCCATGCGCGCACAAGGCCCGATCCCGCAAGATGTGCAAGCGGTAGCTTCGGCGGCCGCCGCTGTGCGCGGCGCCGACATTATTTGCGCCGCGACCACCGCACTCACACCCGTGTTTTCCGGGCATGATCTGAAGCCCGGCGCACACGTCAACGGCGTTGGATCCTTCACACCGCAGATGCAGGAGATAGACCTGGAGACACTGCAGCGCGCGCTTGTAATTGTTGATTCGCGCGCATCAGCATGGGAAGAAGCCGGCGATCTGATACAGCCGCTGCGCGCCGGCAGCATCACCACTGACATTATTCATGCCGAGCTGGGCGAACTGCTGCGCGGCGTCAAAGCCGGGCGCACCACCGGCGATCAGATCACATTCTTCAAAGGCTGCGGCAGTGCAGCGCAGGATGCAGTTGCCGCGCGCATTGCGGTCAACAATGCCACCGTGCACAACCTCGGCACACTCGTGGAGCTGTAGCGCAGCTTCCGCCTGGCACAACAAAGCGCCCAAGCAAGCCCATGACCCAACTGCCGGCCACCGCCGATGTAGTGATTGTGGGCGGCGGCGTAATGGGCGCCAGCACTGCCTTTCATCTGGCTCAGCGCGGCATAAAAAATGTGGTGCTGCTGGAGCGCGAGCAGTTCTTTGGGGCCGGTGCTACCGGGCGCTGCGCCGGCGGCATTCGGCACCAGTTTGCCACCGCCATCAACATTGAACTTTCCAAGGTCAGCCTGCGCATGCTGGATAACTTTGAGTCTGTTACCGGCCGGCCGGCACTTGTGCGCAAGTGCGGCTATATGTTTGTGCTTACGCGCGCTGCCGATGTGGCGCGCTTTGAACAAACCATCGCGCTGCAGCGCAGCCTCGGCATCCAAACGGATTGGCTGGATGGCGCGCAAGTGCAGCGCCGCCTGCCCACCTGCCGCTTTGCAGATGCGCTCGCCGGCACCTTCTTTGCGGAAGACGGCTTGGCCGATCCCAACAGCGTTGTCATGGGCTACATCGATGCGGCGCGCCGCCTGGGCACCGCCTGCCACAGCGGCATTGCGGTCACCGGCATCCAAAGCACCGGCGGCCGCGTGAGCGCTGTGCAAACCAGCGCCGGCACAATCGCAACCCCCATCATCATCAACACATGCGGGCCATGGAGCGCAGCGCTGGCGCAGATGGCGGGCCTTGCGCTGCCGGTGGTGCCTGTGCGCCGCCAATGGCTTACCACTACCGCCCTGCCCGACCTGCCGCCCGACTTTCCCTTCGTGGTTGACTTTTCGCAGAGCCTTTACTTTCATCGTGAAGGCGGCGGCGTGCTTACCGGCATGTCCGATCCGCAGCAGGCTGCCGGCACTGACCAGACCGTGGACCCGGCGTGGGAACTCACGCATATGGAGCGGGCGTGCGCGCGCCTGCCCGCCCTCGAAGAAGCCGGCGTAGTTTCACGCCTTGCGGGATTGTATGAAGTCACACCCGATGCGCACCCCATTATTGGCGCGACGCCAGTTGCCGGTTTTTATGTGCTGGCCGGTTTCTCCGGGCATGGCTTCATGCACGGCCCCGTATGCGGCTTGCTGCTGGCCGAGCTGCTGGTGGACGGGGCTGCG
>CANNEJ010000218.1 GCA_947503585.1 Anaerolineales bacterium
GCACCGCGCGTTTGCGGGTTTGCGCCAGCGTGCACAGCAGGCACGCCCGCACTTGCGCCTCGAGGCTGGCGCGATCAGCTGCGCTGCTGCTCACGGCGGTGCCGATGCCCGGCGGTGATTACGCCGCCCGTGAAGGCAGCAGCTTTCACGGGCGGCAATTGCTGCCAGCGGGCCTTTCCGCGCCGGTCGCCCGCACATTATTCGAAGAGCGCCAGGTTGGCGTTCACCCATTTCCATAATCGTTCAACGCCATCTTGCGGCGCTACTTTTGGAGACCAACGCAGCTCATGCGCGGCTTTGCGAATGTCGCTGACATAAATCGGCTGGTCGCCGGGGCGCCACTCACCGTATTGCACTTGCAGCGCGCGGCCCGCAAGGCGCGTCAGCAGCGGCTCCACATCCTTCCAAATGGAAAGCGTGAAGCGCGGCCCGCCGCCGATGTTGAAGACGCGGCCCTTCACGCGCGCGGGATCGGCAAGCGCGCAGTCGTACGCATCGAGCAGGTCGTCGATCCAAAGCATGTCGCGCACCTGCTTGCCGTTGCCATAGATGTTGATGGGCTGGTGCTTGCTGGCCGCAATGACAAAGTGCGCGAGCCAGCCCTGGTCTTCAACTCCAAACTGGCGCAGCCCGTAAATGCAGGACTGGCGAAAGACCACGGTCGGCAGGTCGTAGATGCGCGCGTAGTCGCGCGTGTACTGGTCGCCCGCGCCCTTGGAGCAGCCATAGGGCGAGTGAAAGTCGAGCGCCTGCGTCTCGGGCAGGCCCTCCGGCAATGCTGCGTAGGCGTAGCGCAGCTCGCCCTCCAGCACTTCCACAGTTTCCATGCCGCCGTACACTTTGTTGGTGGAGGCGTACAACACCAGCGGCTTGTGGCCGTGATGGCGCGCAGCCTCAAGCACATTGAAGCTGCCCAGCGCGTTGACCTCAAAGTCTGCGCGCGGCTCGCGCACGGAAGTGGTAACGGCCACCTGCGCTGCGAGGTGGAAGATGGCAGCCTGCCCGGCAGCCGCCGCCTGCACCGCGCCCGCATCGCGCACATCTCCCTCAATGAAGCGCAAGCCCGCTGCAGCGCGGGCATGCGCCTGCAGCCAGCGCAAGTTGGCTGCCGCGCCTTTGCGCGAGAGGTTGTCCAGCAGCGTCACGGTATGGCCCGCGGTCAGCAGGCGCGCAGCATAATTGCAGCCAATAAATCCGGCACCGCCGGTGATGAGCACGTTCGTCATGTATGCACTCCAAGTTGATCCGGCAACACGCTGCCAAGGCTGCTGGCCGTCATCAGCAGCGCGTCCTCATGATTGTCGGTGTAGTAGTTTTTGCGGCGGCCCACCAGCTCAAAGCCGAAAGCGGCGTAAAGGTGCTGTGCCACCAAGTTGCTTGCACGCACTTCCAGCGTGGCATTGCAGCCGCCATGCGCGTGCGCATCAGCCAGCATCGTTTGCAGCAGCAGCTTGCCGAAGCCGCGGTTGCGCTGCCGCGGGTCCACCGCCAGCGTGGCAATGTGCGCCTCGCCCGCCACCAGCCAGTAGCCGGCACTGCCCCACAGTAATTGCGGCTCGGCCAGCGGCCGCAGCACAAAAAAGTGCGCTGCCGGATTAGACTTGAGCTGCGCCTCAAAAGCCTGGCGCGGCCACGGCAGTGAGAACGCAGCGGCATCCAGCGCAGCCACCTGCGCCACATCCGCCGCACCCATGGGCGTGATGGCAACCGTTGGCGGAATTTGCACAGCCATGCGCCTAGGCTCCCAGTGGCGCTTGCATGTAAACCGGTTCTAGCGTGGCGGCATCTGCCGCTTGGCCGGCGTTTAGACGCATGCGCGCCAGCTCCGCGAGGCACGCCGCGCGCCGCAGCGCCTGGCTGGGCGTGCACACCCATTCGCGGCCCTCTAGCTGCGCCCGCGCATCGCGATCGATCTCGCCGCACAGCCAATGGCCGTCCGGCAGATTCTCCAACACATCCGCCCAGTTTGTAAGTACCGGCGCACCAGTGGGCTCCCAGCTGCCCGCACGGCTTTCATATTCACCCACCACAATCCGCCCGCGCCCGGCCCGCACCACCGCCAGCAAAATGTGGTGGGATGCCGGCTGCGCGTACGCGATGATATCCAGCGTCGGCACGCCGATGAGTGGCAGCGCCTGCGCCAGTGCCAGCCCTTTGGCAAACGCCAGCCCGATGCGCAAACCGGTGTACGAGCCCGGCCCAATGGCAACCGCCACCGCCGAAAGGTCTGCCGCCGTAAGGCCCGAGCTGAGCAGCATGCGCGCCGCCATCGGCGCCAGCTCTGCCGTGTGATGGTTGGCGCTGCGCCAGCTATGCTCTGCCAATATTTCGGTGGCGCTGGTTAGCGCCACGCTCATCTGCTCCGAGGCCGTGTCAATTGCGAGCAGCATGCCAGCCTCAGGTGCGGATCAGCTCGCGATAGTCTGCCAGCAGCTGCGCACCGCGCACACCGCCCGCGTGCAGGCGCAGGCTGCGCTTGTCTTCATCAATATGGCGCAGCGCCGCCCACACGCCATCCTCTGGCAGCCACGGGCGCACATTCTCGGGCCACTCAATCATCAGCGCCACGCCGGCTTCATAGCGCTCCGTCAAACCCACACTCTCTGCGTCCTGCGGGCCGCGCAGCCGGTAGCAGTCCAGATGGTGCAACTGCGCGCCATCCGCGCGATGGTACTCATGCGCCAGAATGTAGGTGGGGCTGGTGGCATTTTCCAATGCGCCCCAGCCGCGTGCCACCCCCGCGGCAAACACGGTTTTGCCGCTGCCCAGTTCACCGCTCAGGCACAGCAAATCTCCGGAGCGCAGCAGCTGGCCCATGCGCACGCCAAAACGCGCGGTTTGATCGTGGCTGTGGCTGATCACCTCCACCGCATCAGCGTTCAGAATTGTCATGCGCCGCGATTATAATCTCTGCATGAATTGCATCACAACTTCGCCGTTGCCGCAGCCTGCGCGCTGATGCGCGTGCTGGTAATGTCGGACATTCACGCCAACTTTCCCGCGCTGCAAGCCGTGCTGGCGGACGCGCAGGGCAGCTACGATGAAGTGTGGTGTTTGGGCGACGTGGTGGGTTACGGCCCCAACCCCAACGAGTGCGCGGATACAGTGCGGGCGCTGCCCGCTCTGACTTGCCTGTGCGGCAACCATGATTTGGCAGCGCTGGGCGGCAGCGAAATCGACGACTTCAACTCATACGCCAAGACGGCCGCGCTCTGGACCAGCGATAGGCTCTCGGCCCGCACGCGAGAATTTCTTGGGGGACTGAGCCCGCGCGCAGAGCGTGCCGGCTTCACACTGGTGCACGCCAGCCCGCGCGATGAAGTGTGGGAGTACATCGACTCGATAGACGTGGCCCGCGACAATTTTGCATTGTTCACCTCGCCGTACTGCCTTTTTGGACATACACACCGAGCCAGGGCCTATGTGATGGATGCTGCTGGCAATTGCATCGAAAAACTGCCGGCGCACCGCGAGGCACTGCCGCTCGCCGGCCAACGCATGCTGCTCAACCCCGGCAGCGTGGGGCAGCCGCGCGACCGCAACCCAAAAGCTGCTTATGCACTACTGGATGCTAAAGCGGGCACTTGGGAGGCGCGCCGTGTGGCGTACCCGATCGCCGATACGCAAGCACAAATGCGCGCCGCGCAGCTCCCCGCACCATTGATTGAGCGCCTCAACACCGGCCGCTAACCGCCATGACTACAGCCATCATCAAGTACAGCC
>CANNEJ010000219.1 GCA_947503585.1 Anaerolineales bacterium
GTCAGCGCCGGCGAGTGCCACGGCGCGGCGGCAGTGCTCTACGCCGTAGCCATAATTGAGCTGCGGTGCGCCAAGGTTTGCAAACAGCAGCAGGTGCGGCGCGTACTTGCGCAGGTCAAAACTTGCAGCGCTGGCCTGCGACTCAAGCGCCACGCGCATGGAGCCCAGCCCCATGGCAATACCCGCCTGCCCGGCAGCCGTTGCCAGCACACGGTTGATGCGCTGCGCATTGCGCGTGCCGCCGGTCATCGACGAAACCATTAGCGGTGCGCGCAGCACCTTCCCAAACACGGTCACGCTGGTGTCAATGCGCGCCAGATCCAGCTCCGGCAGCGCCTGATGCTCAAACTGCAGGCGTTCCAAACCGGTGGTTACGCCGCGGAACTCAACATCCGCTTCAAGATTAATGCGGATGTGGTCGTCCTTGCGTTTGGCGGTGGTGGCTTTCTTTGTCGGGCGACTTTTCATGGTTTATGGCATAATATCAGCGGAACGGCCGGATGTCAAAACTAGATGACAACCGGGGGCGCAGGCGCTCAGGCACCTGCGTCAGACTAAAATTATTACGAGAGGCATTATTATGGCAGACACACTAACTCGGGTTCAGAAGCTGGTAGTGGAGACACTGGGTGTAGACGAGGGCAAAGTGGTTTCCCAGGCACGCTTCAAAGAAGAGCTGGGAGCCGACTCGCTTGACCTGGTAGAAATGATCATGGCCTTTGAGGAAGAATTCGGCGGCGAGATTCCGGATGAAAAGGCGCAGAAGATCACAACGGTGGGCGAAGCGGTGTTGTTTATCGACACCTACATGGGCAAATAATCCGCAGAGTCTAAATGGCGCTGGTGACGGGGCAGCCGGGCTGCCCCGTTTTTGTTTTAACCAGATTGCCCGCGCAGCAGGTTGAGCGCCAGGTTTGCGCCCCACTCCGCGGCATGCGTGGAGTTCAGCGGCATACTGCGCACAAAGCGCTGCCGGGCCGCGGGCGCCGGCGGCTGCAGGGCAATGCCCAGTTGCAGCGCATCAGCTGTGGCGTGCAGCACACATGCCAGCGCCAGCGGCGCAGCAAACATGCGCGCGCAATGCGCCAGCGCTTCATCAAGCAGTGCATCGGTGTCGGAGCCCGCTGCCGGTTCGGGAAGCAGTGCGCTGCCCCGGAATGCGCTGCTGCGGGCTGCGGCCAGACGGCGCGCCAGTTCGCCGCTTGTGCCCTGCTCCACACACGCCGCCGCGTGGCCGGCAGCGGCAATATGTTCAAGCGCAACCGTGGCGAGGGTGGTGCCATCTGCGCCAAACACTGCAGCGCCCAGGCGCTCGCGTGCCGTGCGCTCAACATCCGCCACCAGCGCCGCCGCAGCCGCCGCGTTGGCAGCGCGTGCCGTAATATGCAAATCCACAACGCCCGCATGTGTGGTGAGCCCGACCACGGGGTTTGCCAGCCGCTCCAGGTCTGCCACCTTTGCATCCACCACACTCTCACCCAGCCCCGCCACATGCAGCACGCGCGTATGAATGGCGCCCAGTGCCGGAAAGCGCGCCGTTAGCCACGGCAGCACAGAGTTCTCCAGAAGGTAGAAGAGTTCGCGTGGCACGCCGGGCAGCGCAACCAGCACGCTGCGCCCGCGCTCCACCGCAAAGCACGGCGCGGTGCCAACCGGATTCTCAATTGCAAGCGCACCCGCCGGAATAAAAGCCTGTTGCCGGTTGTTCTCGCTCATCGGCCGCCCGAGGCGGGCAAAGCGCGCCTCTATCTGTGCCAGCAGTGCGGGCTGAAACTCGAGCGGCTGGCCCGCTGCCCAACCGGCCGCCATGCGCGTTTTATCATCCACAGTGGGGCCCAGCCCCCCGGTAACAATCACCACATCACTGCGTGCCAGCGCGCGGTCCATGGCAGCGGCTATCAGCAGTTCATCATCGCCCGCCAGCGTTACGGCGCAAAGCCCAATGCCAATGCCTTGCAGCGCGCGCGCAATATGGGCGCTGTTGGTGTCCACGGTCTTGCCGGACAGCAATTCGCTGCCGGTGGCAATTACCTCAGCGCGCGGATTGGCAGGCTTGGGGCCCGCAAAATTTGGTGTTTGGGCAAGCATGGAACCTCCAAATGATAACCGAACTACCAGATTGCCAGCGAGCCAACCCGCCCCACTTTCTTCATTATCCAACTGTAAATTTGTTAACGGTCGAGCGATACACTCCTGCAAAATCAAATCGAGGCCAAATAACATGCAACCAGTTGTGCGCTACTCCAAAACTTTTTCCGGCCTGTTGGCGGCAGCCCTAATGGCAGCTTGCAGTCTGCCCAATATCCCGCCCGCTGCGGCGGTAGTCAATCCACCCGCGGCTATGGCGGCGCCCACAAACGCGGCCGTCGCGGCGGCTGCACCCCAAGCCACCAGTGCACCGGCAGCCCAGTCAGAGGAGGAGCTGCTGCATGCGCTCTTTGAGCGCGTCGCCCCCTCCGTCGTCTACATCAACGTAACACAGCGCTCCAATGCAAACGGTTTCGACTTGTTGCAGCCCACGGACCAGCCAAAGCTGCCGGGCCTAATCCCGCCCGGCGAAATGCCGGACGGTTTCCGCGAGCGTAGCCAGGGGTCCGGATTTATTTTTGACGAGGCAGGGCACATCATCACCAATGTCCACGTGGTGGATGGTGCCGAAACAATCGAGGTTACTTTTCGCGATGGCTTAACGGTGCGGGCCGAGATTGTGGGGCTGGATCCGGACAGCGACATCGCAATGATTAAAGTGGACAGCAAAGGCCTAAGCCTGCAGCCACTTGAGTTGGCAAAGATCGACGGGGTATTCGTGGGTCAGCGCGCCATCGCAATCGGCAATCCGTTCGGGCAAGAGTGGACTTTGACAACCGGCATTGTGAGCGCCATAGGCCGCACCATAAGCTCGGGCAGTGGAGGTTTCTCCATTCCGGAAGTAATTCAAACCGATGCCGCCATCAATCCTGGAAACTCGGGCGGACCACTGCTGAATTCCGCGGGGCAGGTCATCGGGGTAAACACCCAAATCATCTCTGAATCACGGTCCAGTGCCGGCATCGGCTTCGCAGTGCCGGCTTCAATTGTGAGCCAGGTGGCGCCGAGCCTGCTGCAGGGCAAAAGTTACGTCTACCCGTACCTCGGGATTAGAGCCACTGATCTCACGCTGGACATGATCGAAGCGATGAAGCTCGATGCGAAACAGCGCGGCACCCAGGTGGTTGAAGTAATGACGGGCGGCGCAGCGGCCCTGGCGAATATGCGATCCGCGCGCGACATCAAGGTCCAAGGGGAAGATGTTCCGGTCGGCGGGGATGTGATTATTGCGATCAACGGCTCCAAGGTGAATGGCATTGCAGATCTGATTGCATATTTGGTGAAGAACGTGAAAGCCGGCGAAAACGCCACACTCACGGTGCTACGCGCCGGCAAACAAATTGAAGTGGAAGTAAAACTTCAGCCCCGCCCCACGCAGTAGCAGCCGGCTGCCGCGCCGCTGCGGTATACAATGAGCGCGGCCGGCTGCTGCAATCCAATGAATACCACCCGCCAATCGCTCGGAAAAGTCGGTGAGCAACTGGCTGCGGAAAAGCTGGTTTCCATCGGCTATGAGATTGTTGCGCGTAACTACCGGTGCAGCGCGGGCGAGATTGACATTGTGGCGCGCCATGAGCAGGCATGGGTGTTCGTAGAAGTGCGCACGCGGCGCGGCACTAAGTGCGGCATGC
>CANNEJ010000220.1 GCA_947503585.1 Anaerolineales bacterium
TGGAAAACAGAAGCGCACTGCAATAAACAGTGGTTTAGGTGAAACCCGCCAACACCGTTTTCCGGCTACTCGCAGGTTATAGCCGGCAGCGGCCGAAATCGACTGGCCATTTACTGCCTGCCCAGTGTAAACAGCTGCGACCCACCCCCTACATCAACGATCCCCGCAGGCGCGCAAACACCGCGGCACCCGCCAGCCCCACGTACAAAAGCATCCACAAGCTAAGCGCGGGCAGCGCAGCCAGCACCATGGCAGCCACCACAGTATGCGGCAAGTAGCGGCCACGCCGGCGCTGCACGATGCGGCGCACCACCTCTGCCAGCGCGCCGCCCGCCGTGGGCGCCAGAAAAATCAGCAGCCACCCCAAGCGTGACAGGAGCACACCCGCCAACCCGGACAGCACTAGTGCGGTTGCCGCTGCGGTGACGTAGTCGTACCAATGCGCAGTCTCGAAGACCGCCTGCTGGCCGCGCACGCACTGCGGGCAGCGGTAACCCACGGGCGTGTGCAGCGCGCAACCGGGGCAGATTGGCTTTGCGCACTTGTTGCAGCGCAGGGCCGTCGGCCGGTCCGGATGGTTGGCACAAAACTCCCCGGCCACTGTGCCGGAGTCGGCGGCGACTATTGCAGTGACTCCTTGTATGCCAGCCGGGCAGCAAGATTGCGATAAAAATATGCGGCGTCTTGCAGGCGCACAAAATTGGCATCACGCTCGCTGGCGCGCGCGCAAATCCGGTCGCCGTCGCGCAGCTCAACCTCCACCTGCCCGTCAGCACTCAGGATTGCGGGATGGTCGATGCGCACATCAATCGTTATGCCTGCGCCCTCCGCCAGCACGATGGCCCGCTCAATGCTCAAGTGCGGCGCAACCGGAATTAGAACAATATTGCGCAGCGTGGGCGGCAGAATGGGCCCGCCCGCTGCCAGCGCATAAGCCGTGGAACCGGTGGGCGAGGCCACAATCAAACCGTCCGCAATGTAAGTGCCCAACGCACTGCCGTCAATTGCGGTCTTGAGGCGCACCGGCCGCGCCAGTGCTCCGCGCGTAATCACCACTTCATTGAGGGCGTGATGTTCGCCCAAGCGCACGCCGGCGCGCATGTGCTCCGCATACACCAGCATGCGCGGCTCCAGCCAAAAGTCGCCGGCCACCACGCGCACCAGCGCCGCCTGCCACTCCGCTTCCGGCACCTCCAGCAGGAAGCCCACCCGCCCCAGGTTGATGCCCAGCACGGGGCAGCCCAGCTGCGCACCCAGCCGGCTCACACGCAGCATCGTGCCATCTCCGCCAACCGCAACCAACATGTCAGGCGCCGGCAGCAGCGCACGCTCTTCAGCCGCCGCCAGCGTGGTGCACTCAGAGCGGCAGCCATGCGTTGTGCGCAGGCTCGCATCAATGCTATTGGCCAGCGCCTCAGAGCGTGCCACCTGCGGGTTATGAAAAATCAAAAAGCTTTTTGGAGCCACGGGCGGAGTTTACATCATGCGGAACGCGATGGGGTGCAACCCGAAAACGAAGCCCGCTGCCCAGTTGCAGGCGATTGCCGCGCCGCATCTATTCGAGCGGCCTGTGCCGGGCGCAGCAGCTGCGTGAATTGCTGGCGGCGCAGCTTGCGCTGCCCGGCGCACAACTGTGCTTTGCTACGCGCCGGACTTGGCTAGCAAATCCTGCAGGCGCTGCTGGCGCATGCTAACGGTCAGGTCGCCCCGCGTGCGTTCCAGCACACCGCGCAATACATCCGTGCTGCGCCGCAGGCCGCCAGTGATGGCGTCGGGGTAATCCACTGTGACCAGCAGTGAATAAATCTCGTCCATGGCATCCAGCAGGCGCTCGGCCTCGGCGGAGTGTTCGTGCCGCACCAGATCCAGAATGCGCCTGCGCAGCTCGGTGGCTGCCTCCGCCAGGCCGTTCAGGTAGGTGGCCGGCTCCACGCCCAGTTGCGCGGGCGCAGGCATGGGCTCGTCCGCGGCCAGCGCCAGCAGCACACTGGCCTCAACCAGCTCCTTCAATCCATCCTGGGTGTACCCCGCGTGCAGGAGATCCGGGAACGCCGCCACAGCAGCGCACATGGCCGCCGCAGCATTGCGTGCCTCGCCCAAAAGCGCCTGCGCCTCTGTGCGCTCTTCCCGGTGAATGGCACGGATGGCGTTGGCGCAAAAGCGCACCAGCGCCCGTGACTGCGCAAGCGCGGCATCCCGTGCCGCATGCTTGACGCCCAGTGCAGCGCGCAGCTGCTCGCCAATTTGCGGCAGATCACCCAGGCTGCCGCTGGCAGGCGGCGCGCCGTTACCCGGGGGTTGCATCGCCCGGCGGCAGCGTGCGAAATAACTGGTCCGCGAGGGTATGGTGCGCGGGCACAGTTATCTCGCCATACTGCGCTTCGAACTTGCCAAGATTGTCGCCAAGTGCATGCATCAGTAACTTTGCATTGATCGGCGTCATGATCAGGCGAGCGTGCACTTTGGCTTGCGGCGTATTGGGCAGCAGGCGCGCAAAGTCCAGCACCAGCTCGGAAGCTGAGTGCGAGATCAGCGCGAAATTTACGTAGATCCCTTCCAAGTCGGCGGGGATTTCAATCTTGATTTGCGGCGCTGGCGCAGCAGCATTCGCCGGAGTGGTCATGGGCTTCTCCATTCCATTAAGTGCGCAAGCCGCCGGCCAGTTGCCGGCGGCTGCGGTTTAGCTGTAAGTGCGGGGGCTGGGCTAGAACGGCAAATCATCCTCGGTAGCCGCCATCGCTCCCTCAAACTCGCCGGAGCCATTGGCGACAGGGGAGCCAGTACCCTCGGAGCGCGGGCTCATAAAGCGAACGTCCTTTGCAGTCATCTCATAAGATGCGCCCCAGCTGCCGTCCTGGCGCTGGAAGGTGCGCGGGTTGCCCTTCTCGTCACCGCGCATCGTTCCCTCAACCAGAACTTTGCTGCCCTTCTTGAGGAACTGGTTGCAAGTTTCAGCTTGTTTGCCCCAAACTGCCACCTTCCACCAAGTGGTGCGGTCCTTCTTTACGCCTTCGGTGTCTTTCCAGCTTTCAGTGGTGGCCACGCTCAAGTCAGTGACCGCCTGGCCAGACGGGGTGTAGCGCAACTCCGGATCCCGGCCCAAATTCCCAATGACCATTATGCGTTGGTACATGCGGTTGCTCCTTGCTCCAGCAGGATCTAAAGTGTTGCAAGTGCGAAACAAACGGGCTGCTGGATTGCATGCAGTATAAACCCGATTTTCCCAGAGTCAAGACATTTGTTCTATTTTCTTGTCGGGAGTTTTTCCGCCTCGCGTGCCGGCCAGCGCGCTGCCATGCCCGCCACCGCCCCGGGGGCCCGTCCGGCGGTGAGGATGCGTGCGCAGTGTGCTCCCAGTGCACCCGCACCGGGTCGCCAATGCGCCAGCTGTTGCTGCTACCCTGCCCGGCGTTCTGCACCCGCACCGTCACCAACTCGCCCGTTTCCGTCCGCGCCACATAGCGGGTGTCAGTGCCGATGAATACTATTTCTTGCAGTATTGCGGCGAGCCCGCTGCCATTTGCGCTGCTTATGGAGTGGAGCGCCAATTTCTCCGGACGCACTGCAACGGTCACCGCCTGGCCCACAGCAAGCTGCTGCCCGCTCTGCGGCACCTGCAGCTCGCCGCCAGCCGCCCGCAGGCGCACTTGCATGCCATCCGCTGCCAGCACAACCGCCCGCAGAAAATTCGTCTCGCCAATAAAGTCCGCCACAAA
>CANNEJ010000221.1 GCA_947503585.1 Anaerolineales bacterium
GCCCGTGGGCAACTTGGTGCCCGAGCAGGCAGCAGCGCTTCTGCGCAGCGCCTACAGTGCGCCGGTAGAACTGCACTACATCGACCAAACGCTGCTGTTAGACCCCGCCCAAATCAGCCTGCGCCTAGATACCGACGCGATGCTGGCACAGGCCGAAACCTACCGCACCGGCGCCAACTTCTGGTCTGCATTTTGGGATGATCTTTGGCAGCGGCCGGTGAGCGGCTTTAATGTGCCGCTGGCGCTGGATTACTCGCCGGCGCAGCTGCGCACAATGCTGCTGGACACAGCTGCGCGCTACGATCTGGCGCCCGCCGCCCCCGTCGCGGACATCGGCACCTTCAACATTAGCGAAGGGCGTCCCGGTTACGCGCTTGATGTTGAGTCTTCCATGACAGTGATTGATATGGCACTGCGCGTGCCGGATAACCGCCGCGCCGCCCTCACAATTGCGCCCGTATCACAGGCTGCGCCCACCATGCAAACGCTGGGGCAGCTGGCACAGGATTATGTGCGCCAAGCCGGCTTTGACGGCCTGCTCAGCCTGGTGGTGGTGGACTTAAAGACCGGCGCCGAGTTGAGCCTGAATCCCGATATCGCCTATGCCGGCATGAGTATGATGAAAGTGCCGATTCTCATCGACACGTACCGGCGCCTGGACACCGACCCGGTGCTGGACGAGATAAATGTGATTGAGGGCACCGTCGTGAAGTCCTCCAATGTGCACGCCAATATTTTATTGATGGAGTTGGGCGACGGCGAGATGCAGCGCGGTGCCGAAAATCTCACCGGCCACCTGCGCCAGCTGGGCTTGCAAAACACTTTTATGGCCGGCTACTTTGACCAGCAGGATCCGCCGCCAAAACTTAACACGCCCGCCAACCAGCGCACAGATTTCAACACCTATCCCGATCCGTACATGCAAACAACGCCGGCGGACATGGCGGTGTTGATGACGGGCCTGTACCAGTGCGCCGGCAGCGGCAGCGGCATTTTGCCGCTGGTGTTTCCCGGCCAGATTACCCAGGCAGAGTGCACAGCGATTGTAGAACTACTGAAGCGCAACGACATTGCCACGCTGATAGAAGCCGGTGTGCCGGAGGGCAGTGTGGTGGCGCACAAACACGGTTTTAGCGAGGGCGACACCATCGGCGATGCCGGCATTGTGTTTTCACCCGCCGGCGACTATGTGCTGGTGGTTTATCTGTGGCGCGAGGGCTATCTGGAGTGGCAGCGCACCGCGCCATTGGTGGCCAACATCTCACGCATGGTATACACCTTCTTCAATCAATAATCACCAAGCGTGCTGGCTTTGGCCAGGCTGCGCGGATCCTGCACCCACCAGTGCAGCGCCAGCAGCGCCAGCAGGTTGAAGACCGCGCCAACCGCAAACACAACGCCATAGCCCAGTGCAGCCAAGCCCGCGCCGAGCAGCGGCGCCACGGCTGCCGCCACGCCCACGCTTGTGTTCCACAACCCAATGTAGGTGCTGCGCTCGCCAGCAACACCGAGCTCCAGCACCACCAAGGTTCCGGAAACTACCAGCGCGCCAATGCCATAGCCCAGCAGCGCAAACGTAACGTAACTCCACATCAAGCCCGGCGCCCACACCGCAAGGCCGTAAGCCAGCACGCCGGCGAGGGCCGCCGTCTCCAAAGACAATTTGTGCCCGTAATGATCTGCCAGCCAGCCGGAAGCCAAATTAGACACGGCGGTGCCACCCAGCATCAGTGCGGTGTAAATGCCCGCCGTGCCGTCCGAAACTTGCAAGCGCTGCACCATTGCCACCAGCACAAAGCCCAGGCCCAAGTCGCCAAATGCCAGCAGCATGCGCGCCATGAGGAAGCGCCGAAAGTTGTGGTCCGTGCGCAGGATACGCGGCAGCGACGCCCAGAACTCAGAGTGTGTGCGGCGCACCGGCGCGGCTGCCGGCAGCGGTTCGCGGGTAAGTGCGAGCAGAAACACACAAAAAATATTGCAGCCGGCAGCGATGCTAAAAATATAAAAGAAGTTGAGCGGAAAGGCAAAGCGCACCAGAATCCATGTGCACAGCCCGGCGCCCAACAAGCCGGTGCCGGTACCCGCAAAAGACGTGAATCCAAAAAAGAACCCGCGGCGGTCCACCGGAAAGCAGCGCTCCACCAATTCCTGCCAGGCGTTGGCAATCACGCCCGCACCCACGTGATGCCAGGCCAGCGCCAGCATAAAAAGAACCAGCGCCAGGCGCGGTGTGCGCAGCGCCAGGAGCGGCGCCGCCGCCATCAACACCAGCGGCAAGCGCTCGGAAAACAAGCCCAACCAAACCACCAGCGGCTTCTTGTACGGCAGGCGCTGCGTTAAGTTCGCCATGAAGAGCTGCGGCAGAAACCACGCGCTTTGCGTAATGACGGCTGCCAGCCCCAAAGCCAGCGGCGCTGTGGTGAGCTTGCTGATGAAGAGCGGCACCAGTGTGCTGGCACTCATAAAACTGCGCCCCAAAAAGAACAGCGCACCATCCGCTGTGTTGACGGTGAAGTTCCATTTGTAGTTGCGCTCAACTTCTGCTGCCACTTCGTGCTCCGGGCGCACCGGCACTACCGCATCCACCTGCAGCAAGAGGCGCAGCAGCGAGTTGGCGCGCATTTGGGACCAGGCGCTGCGCAGCATCTTACGCAGCCGCCCCTGCGCCGCTGCGTGCGCTAAGATGCACCAGCAGCACGCCGGTCACAATCAGCGCGCCACCCGCCACCTGCCACACGCTAAAGCGCTCATCCAGCAGCCAGGCAGCCTGCACTGCACTTAAAATAGGCTGCACCAGCAGCGTGGTGGCCACCAGCGTGGCCGGCAGGCGCCCCTGCGCAGCGTTAATCAACAAGTAGCCGCCCACCTGCACCACAACGCCCATCAACAAAAAATAATAATACGTGGCGGGTGGGTACCCCGTGAGCGGCAAGCCGAAGCCGAGGTTTACAAAAAGCAAAGCGATGGTGCTGGCAGAAACTGAAAGCCAGAAGAATGAAAGGGTGTCCTGCTTTTGGCGCCCCTTTTGCGTGATCAGTTGATAGCCGGCGTAGAAAAAGCCGGCTCCCAGACCAAGTACTGCGCCCCAGTTTAGGCGGGCGTTAAGCAACACATCCGGCCCCAGAATGGAAAGCGTGCCGGCAAAAGCCAGTACCAAGCCCGCCCAAAACAACGCCGGCGGCTGCTCCCGAAAAAACACCACCGCGCCCAATCCCACCCAAATCGGTGCGGTGTTGGCCAGCAGCGTGGGGCTGGCCACACCCGCCAGCATCACACCGGTGGACCACAGCGCCATGTCGCCGGCAAAGAACACGCCAGCCAGCGCTGCCACCGCCAGCTGGCGGCGCGTGGGCCAGCCCATCGCGCGCACGCGCAGCCCGAACGGGCCGGCCATCAGTAGCATACCGATCAGCAAGCGATAGAAGCTGCTTACCGGGCCGGGCGCCGCAGCCAAAACCATCAGCACTGCGGACCAGCTCATTAAGAACAGCCCGACACCAAGCATCAGATACGCAGTTAGTTTCATGTAAGTGCGGGAGCGCAGCGCAATGGGCTGCCACTCTCAGCAGCGCCAGCCGTTTTAATGGGCGACAACTAGATTGCCGCTTATGCTGCCGGATTATAACGGCTGGATTTTCACCAGCGCTTCACACATCTATAGGGGCGCTATTATTTTCGTTGCGTTTTGCGGCGCTGCTCGCGCA
>CANNEJ010000222.1 GCA_947503585.1 Anaerolineales bacterium
AAAATGTTTCGGCTCGAAGAAGTCCCCATATAAAGATCGCCAAACAAGCAACCCCAACCAGTTCGCCTAGTTGCACTAATCCAAATGGGTTCCCGATAAGAAAGTAGGTGAGGAAATTGCCGACCATCCGCCCGGCGCCACGGCCGCCTAAAACCGATTTAAAATCCCAAACACGGTGAGCATCTAGAAAAACATTCCAGTCTTCCCAAATTAAGGGTTGCGCAACTGCCATACCATAGGCGCCAGCGCCTATAACAAGCAGAGCAAGTTTATCCAAACACCACCCGGCCTGATATTTGGATAGCAGTAAACTACCCCTCAAGATTGAAGTCGACATATTGGTAATAACCTATTAATGCCCATGTAGGAACAGATAAACACCTTCGCTAGTTGTAACGGCCGAACCATTGTTATGGTTGCGAAGTATCGAATCAGCATAAGCGTGAAGAGGCACTGTAACCCATCATATTTTGATATAGATTAATATGCCATAAATTCCGGGCTTGCGGAAAGTCTGAAACACGAACGGCGCACCCTACGACTGGAGGGTAGTTTATCAGGGCTTCCCTAACCCGCTGCTATAATTTTCGAACATTCGGGCGCGTAGCTCAGCTGGTTAGAGCGCACGGTTCACATCCGTGAGGTCGGGGGTTCGATCCCCTCCGCGCCCACCACTCATCGTTAGTCCCTCCGCTCTCGCCACACGCTGCCCTTTTACGGTCTGTTTGCCCGGATCGGCGGGCTTCACAAGACCTGACACCCCTCGATGGTTGTTGGCTCAAACATGCCGCAACTTTAGGAGTGCGCGCAGCGCCGTACTGCTGCATACTGACGCTTAGTCTAGTTTGTTGATGCTAGGTCCAGCTGTCACCCTGCGACAAGATCAGCACAAGCGGCCGCAAACAATTCAGTGTGAAGTTCCACATCCGCGTGCTTAGTGTCACGGCACATCAATGCCATGTTGTGAAACGGCGTGATCAGCACGCCGCGGTTGGCGGTGTACAGGTGGAAGTACTCCTCGAGCCCTGCATCAGCAGCTGCGGCGGAGGCGCTGCCGTTAAGCGGCGCCGGCGCCACAAAGCGGTACTCCGCGCGGCAGCCCAACTGGGTGCACGACCACGGTAACTTATGGTGCGCAATCGCTGCGTCTACCCCTGCGCGAAACTCAGTGGCCAGCGCAATCATGGGCGGCCAGGTGTCATCGGTGAGTACATGCTCAAGCGTGGCGCGCATGGCACTCACCGAGAGCGCGTTGCCGGCCAGTGTACCGCCCACGCCGCCCACATCCACAAGGTCAGCAGTTCCATCCGCGGTGCGCTGTTCAACTTCGCGGGCAACTTTGTCTGAAATTCCGTAGGCCCCGCTTGGAATGCCGCCGCCGATTGATTTGCCAATCACTACGATGTCCGGCTGCAGCCCCCACGCGGTTGTGGCGCCGCCCGGCCCGGCGGAGATGGTGTGCGTCTCGTCAATCATCAGCAGTGTGCCCGTTGCGTCGCACGCAGCGCGCACGGCATCCCAGTACCCCGGCAGCGGCAGCACGATGCCAATATTGGTCAGGGCCGGTTCCGCCAGCACAGCAGCAACATCCCCAAAGGCCAGCTCCCGGCGCAAGCCCGCCAGATCATTGAATTCAACCACGCGCGTGGTGACATCCAGTGCCA
The DNA here is from genome assembly GCA_947503585.1 of Anaerolineales bacterium. Lineage (GTDB taxonomy): Bacteria > Chloroflexota > Anaerolineae > Anaerolineales > UBA11657 > BD1. Next base: position 1,665 of record CANNEJ010000222.1, read on the forward strand.
CGGGCGGCGCCACATTGCCGGGCCGCGCCACCGCCTTGCCTTGGGCGTCCAGCACCGCCACTGTTTCGTCCACCGAGCCGTGATAACAATAGGCGAACACCAAAATCCGGGGGCGGCGCGTTACAAGCCGTGCCAGCCGGATTGCCCAGCGGTTGGCATCCGTTGCAGTGAGCGCGAATGACCAGAGTGGCAGGCCAAAGCGCCGCGCCAGCTCGGCGCCCACCCACTGTGCGTCCGCGGTGGGCAGCATGGTGGTGATGCCACCGGCTGCTTCAAGGCGCTGGCGCAGCGCTGCCACCGTCTCCGCGGGCGAATGGCCAGCCATCGCACCCGTGTCGCCCAGTGCAAAATCAACGTACTCGATGCCATCGACATCCGTAATGCGGTTGCCGCGCGCACCAGCAAGGTAGAGCGGAAAGCCGCCCGGCCACTTGTTCATCCACGTCATGGGTACGCGGCCAAACAAATTGCGTGCATCAGAATAATGCGCTGCGCTGCGCGGGTGCCGGCGCACATACAAAGCCCGCTCGCGGGCAATCAGCTCTTCCAAGCGGCTACGATTGATCACGGTCATTGAAACTACGCACCGCGCCCCGGCACCCCGTTGCACCCCAAAACAGACCAGAGGTTCAGTTTCATTCAGCCCTACGGTAGCGCATTTTTGGCGCGGTGGCAAACCGTACCCGCGTACTTTTGCTTGAAAAATAGAGAAAACTCATACTTGACAATGTGACAGTTGCTGTCGTATACTACTGTCACTATGGACCAGGAAATGAGTATTGCGCAGATTGCGGAGGCGGTTGGGCTAACGCGGCGGGCAATTCGTTTTTATGTGCAACAACGGCTGATTGATCCGCCGGTGGGGCTTGGGCGTGCCAGTCACTACACGCCGGGGCACGCGGAGCGCCTGAAGCGGGTTCTGGAACTGCAGGCCGCCGGGCATTCGCTGGAGGCAATCCGGCAAATTTTGGCGGGCGCCCAGATTGTGCCGCCCGCCAACGGCCGAACCCGGGCACAGGTTGTCACCCGCCTGTACGCCCGGTTGCATGTGCTTGACGGGCTCGAGCTGCACTTTGACGCCACGCGCTTTCAGCCCGACGCCAAAACGCTGGCAACGCTGCGCAATTTCATTCAACAGATTTTTTCGGAAAACCCATCATCAACAGGGGAGAACCAATAATGAACGCTATCGAACTGATTTCCACAACCAGGGGCGCCAATTTCAAAGTTGCGCTGCAAGGCGTGCGCATTCGGGCGCACGTGGCAGGCTTTGCACAAAAAACAACCATCGAGCAAACCTTTGCCAATCTCGAGAAAAAGCCGATTGAGGCGATCTATAACTTTCCGCTGCCAGCCAATGCTGCCGTTTGCGCGTTTGAAATCATCACAGACGACCGCATCCTGACCGGCCAAATAGACGAAGCCGAAACCGCCGCGGAGAATTACGACGCTGCCATCACGGCGGGCCACGGCGCATTCATGGCAACCCAGGTGCGCCCTGATGTGTTCACGGTAAATGTTGGCAACCTAAAGCCCGCGCAACAGGTCACCGTGAGCATCACATACATTGCCAAGCTGGAGCGCCACGAAAAGTCCATGCGCATGGCAATACCCACAACGATTGCCCCGCGCTATGTGACGGCCAGCGGAATGAGCCCGGTCGACGCAATGATTGACGGCGACGCCATGAATCCAATGCGCGCCTGGGTGGTACCGTACGGCTTTGAATTGCAACTGGAGATTGACCTGGGCCGCCACCTGGGCAATGTGCACTCGCCGACGCATGCCATTCGCTCCGCCGAAAGCAGCAGCCACAGCCGCATGATCACTCTCGCAACCGGTTTGGCGGAAATGAACCGCGACATTGTCATTGTCATGGATCTGGTGGAGGAACAGGTCCCCACCGTGCAGCGCACAATCGCACCCGACGGTGCCACGTATCTAGCCGTCACTTTTGTGCCGGAGTTTGACGAAACGCTGACGCCAGATTCTCCGCCATCGGAAACAATCTT
>CANNEJ010000223.1 GCA_947503585.1 Anaerolineales bacterium
TTTCAAATTGCTGGTCGCCACGCACCACCATCAGCTGCAAAGTGTAAAGGCCGCTCAGCCCGGCAGTGTCCCAACGCTCCAGCTCGCCCAGTTGCACCGGGTCTGTACGGTCACTGCCCACGGTGGACCAAGTCTCCGGATTGAGCCCAGCGCCAAATTGCACGCGCCAGAGCTGCATGCCATCAATTTGAGTGGTGCCGATCAGCGGCACAATGCTGCGCACATAAGTGAACGCACCTGGTGCCGTTAACTGCACTTTGGCGGCTTCTTCCGGCGCGGCAGGAAGTGTGTCGAACTCACGCGGCGGCTGTGCAATAGCCATGCTCTCAATCCAGTCTGCCGCTTCGGCGGGCAAAATCTGGAAGACGCGCTCTTCGACCAACTCAGCCGGAGTTTGCACGGTGGCCAGCCGCCCCGAATCACGGTTCAACCGGAACTTCTGCCAAACGTTGTCTGGCGTAGTGGGCTCTGTGCCTTGCACAAAAATTTCGCGCACAATCTTTTCGCAATCTTCAGTGGGCAGCAAGCCGGACGGGAAGCATACGCGCAGCGGCACAATGCCGGGCGGCGAGTCCCAGCCAATGGGCTGCAACTGCAGCGCGCGCACTGCATGGCGCATAACTGCGTTCCAGATGGCAGCCGCCCCCATCAAGCCGGAAGTTTTATCCATCGGGGAATTGTCTGAGTTGCCAACCCACACGCCCACCGCAAGCTGTGGCGTATATCCAATCGTCCATCCATCCACATAATTATTAGTGGTGCCGGTCTTGGCAGCTGCGGGGCGCCCAATCTCCAAAGCATTGCCGGTGCCGAACGCCGGAACACGCGCCTGCTCATCAGAAAGCACATCCGTGATGAGGTAGGCGAGCTCCGGACTCACCACAGGGCTTTGCTGCGGCTGCGTAAAGTCACAGGCTGACGCACCATCCGCGCCGCATGCCTGCACAAGGTTGCCCAGGCGATCCTCGACGCGCAGGATGGTGATCGGGTCAAGTGTGCGAAAGCCGGCGCGCTGCTGCGCGGGCGGAATGCGATAGCCCGCCATCGTCCCGCCGTTGGCCAGCACACCATATGCATAAGTCAGATCTAGCAGCGAAACTTCACCGCCGCCCAGCGTGAGCGCCAGGCCGGCGCCAGCCTGCTCATCCTGCAGGGAGTTTATACCCAGCAGTTGCGCAGCGCGCACAACATTTTGCACGCCCACCCAGCTCATCACCTGCACAGCAGGAATGTTGTAAGAGTTGGCTAGCGCAGAACGCAAGTTTTGCGGGCCATGAAATTTGCGGTCGTAGTTATCCGGCACGTACGGCACACCGCCGGTATCAAACGCCGTGCGTACATCCAACACCATGGTGGCCGGGGTGTAGCCTTGCGAAAATGCTGTGAGGTAGGTGAAGGGCTTGAAGGCCGAGCCGGGCTGCCGCAACCCATCGACTGCAACATTGAATCTCCCGTCAATTTCATCCTGCCAGTAATCGTAGGAGCCAATCATGGCCAGCAATTGGCCGTTGCGCGGGTCAAGGACAGTCACGGCAGTGTTGGTTACCTTGTGGTCAATGCCCGCCTCGGCTGCGCGCAGCGGCGGCAGCAGCGCGGCAGCGGCGCATGTGCCGGTACGGGACGCATGCACGCCCTGCGCGTCCGCGCCGTTCAGCCGGTCCAAATGCGTCCGGGCCACGCACTCAACTTGATCCTGTAGATCCAAATCCAACGCCGTGTAAACTTTGAGGCCACCGCGATAGACAGCTGCCTGTCCCAGCTGCTCTGTGAGTTGGGAGAGCGCGAATAGCACATAGTGCGGCGCAATCAGGCTGGTACGGCGCTCGGTGGAATGCACCCTGGCAAGCACATCCTCCGCAGCAGCCTGCTCGGCTTCAGCTGCAGAAATGTTCCCCTGCTCCACCATTGCCATTAGAACCCGCTCTTGGCGCCGCTTGGCATCAGCCGGCGCGTCAATGGGATTGAGACCGGGGTATTGCGGGACCGCAGCCAGCAGCGCACTCTCCGCGAGATTCAGCGCCACCGCGGATTTGCCAAAGTACACACGGGCCGCTGCATCCACGCCGTACGCCAGATTGCCGTAAAAGTTCGTGTTGAGATACCACTCCAAAATTTGCGGCTTGCTAAAACGATTTGCAGCCTCAGCCGCAATCAGTAGTTCGCGGAACTTGCGCTTGTAAGTGGATTCCGCGAGCGCATTCGGCGAAAGAATCACATTCTTGACGAGCTGCTGTGTGATTGTGCTGCCACCCTGAATGAACCCGGCGCACGCTTCCGGCTCCAAGATGCACTGCGGCCGGCGCAAATTGCCGAGTAGCGCGCGCAGGATGCCAAAAACATCGTAGCCGGGATTTTCCAGAAAGCTGCGGTCTTCGATTGCAATCGTGGCTTGCTGCAGTTCCGGCGGGATCCATTCGATATTAAGCCACTGCCGGTCGCCAGCGCGCGGGTCAATCACTTTGTAGAGCAGGTGTTTTCCGGTGCGGTCATACAGCTGTGTGGTGAGAAAGAACTCGTTATTTGAAGATTGAAAAGCACTGCTGAGTTTTGCAGCGCTGGGCAGTTCCTGGGCGTAACCGGCATACAGCTGCAAAACAATAATTACCGCAGCCAGCACGATGATGACTATGCCTGCCAATGCAGCCAGCAATGCAGCAAATGCAACGCGCACGCTGCGCCGCACACCCGAGTGCGCTGCCGCGCGGTGCGCACTGCGCTTGCGCACCAGCCCAATTACATTGCTCATAGTTCAGAGTTTAACATGTGCTCACCCTATAATCAGCGGAATGAAGATCGCAGTGCTGTCAGATATTCATGGTGTGCTGCCCGCATTGCAGGCCGTGCTGGCGGATGTGGATGCATGGCAGCCCGATGCCGTGGTGGTGAACGGCGATATTGTGAACCGCGGGCCCAGCCCGCTGGCGTGCTGGCAACTGCTGGCGGAACGGCAGCGCATAAGTGGGTGGCACCTGCTGCGAGGAAACCACGAGGATTTTGTCGTCAACATGACTCTGCCGGACGCACCACAAGCCGGGCCACAACTGGAGCTGCAACTTTCCGCGCGCTGGACCAGCGAGCGTTTAAAGGGCCAGATTGCTGCCCTGCAAGCCCTGCCCGCCGTTGTGCACTTGCAGGATGCTCAGGGCGGCGCGCTGCGCTTTGTGCACGCGTCGATGGCCGGCAATCGCGACGGCTTACACCGCTCAGCTTCCAACTCCAAAATCCGCAAACAAATTGAGCCGCTGCCGGGCGTGTTTTGCACCGCGCACACGCACTGGGCGTGGACGCGCACATTAGACGCAACGTTGATCGTCAATTCCGGGTCCGTGGGCACACCATTTGACGGCGATGAGCGCGCGGCGTATGCGCAGCTCACCTGGCGCCAGCCGTTTGCCGGCGGCGGAAGCTGGCGGGCGCAAATTGTGCGCGTGCCTTACGACCGGGCGCAAACGCAAAAGGATTTTGAAACCTCGGGCTACCTGCATGAATCCGGCGCGCTTACTGCCGTGCTGCATACAGAGTGGCGCCTTGCCCGGTCCTTATGGCCGGCATGGTTGGCGCGCTACGAAGCAGATGTACTTGCGGGAAAGATCAGTGCCGCGCAAGCCGCGGCGCATTTCCTGGACAGCGTTGCGGAGTAGCCGCGTCAGTTTTTTTCA
>CANNEJ010000224.1 GCA_947503585.1 Anaerolineales bacterium
GGGGCCAGCGGACAGGCGGTGCAAAACATGAATGTTATGTTTGGCTTTGAAGAGCGCGAGGGTTTGGAATGAATCCCGCGAACGCAAGCACGCAGTACGTGGCGGGTCAGGTGCAGCACTTTTTGTCTGTGAGCCAGTTTTCGCGCACAGAGCTTGAGGGGCTGCTGGAGTTGGCGACCCGGTTGAAGCACGACCATTTCAATGGTGGCAACCAACCAGTGTTGCGCGGCAAAACATTGGCGCTGCTATTTCAGAAACCAAGTTTGCGCACACGCGTGTCTTTTGAGATGGCGATGCGCCATCTTGGCGGCAGTGCGCTTACGCTGCTGCCAGGCGAGGTGAGCGTTGGCAAACGCGAGACGGTGGCGGATGCAGCGCGGGTGTTGTCAGGTTATGTGGACGGCATTATGGCGCGCATGAGCAGTCACACGCAGCTGCTGAAGCTGGCGCACAATGCAAGCGTGCCGGTGATCAATGGACTTACTGACTATAACCATCCAGCGCAGGCGTTTTGCGATATGTTCACCTTGCGCGAGGAGTTTGGCCGGCTCGAGGGCTTGAAGCTGGGTTATGTGGGCGATGGCAACAATGTGGCCACCTCCTTGTTGGCTGCTTGCATGCTGCTTGGCATTCATTTTCACATTGCGTGTCCCGTGGGGTACGAGCTGTCGCGGAGTGTGATTGCGCGGGCGCTTGAGCTGCGCGGTAGTGCCGCAACAGAATTGGTGGAGACAAACAGCGCCGCGCAAGCTGTGGCAGATGCCGATGTTGTGTACACGGATGCTTGGATCAGCATGGGGCAGGAGGACGAAGCGGTTGAGCGCATGAAGGTGTTCCCGCCCTATCAGGTGAACAACTCGCTGCTGGCGCGAGCCAAGCCCGGTGCGCGCGTTATGCATTGCCTGCCAGCGCATCGCGGCGACGAAATTACGGACGACGTTGCGGATGGCCCGCAGTCGCTGGTGTTTGTGCAGGCGCATAATCGGCTGCATGGCCAAAAAGCAATCTTGGCCCACTTGCTGGGGTAAGTGAAATGACTGGCATTCGGGTTATTAAGGTGGGCGGCAACGAACTTGATAGCGTTGCGTTCTGTGAAGGTCTGGCGTGCGCGGTAGCGCGTGCCGGAGAGCATATTGTTGTGGTGCATGGAGGCGGGCGCGCGATCAGTGCGCAACAGGCTGCACTGGGGTTGCCGGTGGTAAAGGTTGCAGGATTGCGGGTGACCGACGCCGCAGCATTGGCTGTTGTGGTTGGTGTGTTGTGCGGCAATACCAACAAGATGCTGGTGGCTGCGTTGCGCAGTAAGGGTGTGAATGCGGTGGGGGTGAGCGGCGTGGATGGCGGCATACTGCAGTGCGATCAGCTGCACCATCCCGCGGGCGATCTGGGGTTTGTGGGAGCAGTTGAGCGGGTCAATGCGCATCTTCTGAGTGTATTGGTGGATTCTGGTTTTACTCCGGTTCTGGCATCGGTTGGTGCAGGTGAAGCGGGCACCCTGTACAACGTAAATGCGGATGCGGCAGCGGCGGCGATTGCGATAGCGCTGCAGGCGGAGCAGTTAGAATTCCTCACGGACGTTGCCGGAATTGTCAAAGGGCAACGCGTTCAAGCGAGGTTGAATATTTTGGAGGTGGAGCAATTGGTGTCTGACGGAGTTATCCGGGATGGAATGCTGCCGAAGGTGCAGGCAGCGCTGGAGGCAGTTCGTGCTTCAGTTTGCGTCCGCATTGTTGACCTTGCGGGTTTGGAAAGCGGCGCGGGCACGATAATTCAGGCTGAATGATTGGAATTCGTTGGTAATTATGCCCCCCTCGAACTTGGTTGAAGTGCCCAGTACTGCCGACATTATTGCGGGTGAGGCGCGCTATTTGGTGCAGACTTACACCCGGCCGCCACGCGTCTTCACTCACGGTGAAGGGGCGTATCTGTTCGATTCCACCGGCAAGAGCTATTTGGATTTTGCCGCAGGCATTGCGGTCAACGCGCTCGGGCATGCGGATCCGGAGTGGGTGCAGGCGGTTGCCGGGCAAGCATCGCGGCTAGCGCACGTTAGCAATTTGTATCACACCGCTGAGCATGTGCTGCTGGCGCAACGGCTGGTGGAAAGCTCATTTGCCGACCGGGTATTCTTTTGCAACTCTGGCACTGAGGCAAACGAGGCGGCGTTGAAGTTTGCACGCAAGTATGCGCGCGTGCGGGCGGGAGGGGCGGCACCCGGCACGCGTGTGGTCGCGTTCGAGAACGGTTTTCATGGTCGCACCATTGGCGCGCTTTCAATGACGGCGAAGCCGCAATATCGCGAGCCGTTTGCGCCGTTGGTTCCGGATGTTGTGTTTTTGGCGCTGAATGATTTTGGTGCGCTGGCTGCAGCATTCGAAGGCGAAGTTTGTGCTGTAATCGTGGAGCCAATTCAAGGCGAGGGCGGAGTTTATCCGGCGAGCGCTGAGTTTCTGCGCGAGCTACGCCGCTTGTGTGATGAGCGTGGTGCGGTTTTGATTTTTGACGAAGTGCAGTGCGGGTTGGGCCGCACGGGCAGCCTGTGGGCGCATACTGCGGCGGGAGTGTATCCGGACATTATGACGCTTGCGAAGCCGCTGGCTGGCGGGCTTCCGATCGGGGCAGTGCTTGTGACGGATGCGGTGGCGGCAGTACTGCAGCCCGGCGATCACGGCAGCACCTTTGCGGCTGGGCCACTGGTGTGCCGCGCGGCGCAAGTTGTGTTCGACAGAGTGTCTGATCCGCAATTTTTGGCGCGGGTAGGGGCTAATGGTGCATACCTGCGCGACCGGCTGCTTGCGTTGGAATTGGATCACATGGTGGAAGTGCGTGGCGCAGGGTTCTTATTGGGTGTTCAGTTTTCGGTTGCGGTGAAGCCGTTGATTGGGGCGGCGGCCGAGTGCGGACTTTTGCTGATCAGCGCGGGCGACAATGTGCTGCGCTTGTGTCCGCCGTTGATTGTTGATCGCGCGCAGATTGATTTTGCGGTTGAAACTATTGGCGCTTGTTGGAGTGCGCTGCCGTGATTATCCGGCCGGCGGTGGCTGGTGACGTAGCGGGTATTCACGGCCTGGTGACGGAGTACTCCGGGCGTGGGGATTTGCTGCCGCGCACGGTTGAGTCGATTGTGGATACACTGCCGGACTGGCTGGTGGCCGAGCAAGAGGGCCAGGTGATGGCTTGCGTTGCATTGCTTCCGTATAACGAGAGTTTGGCTGAGGTGCGGTCACTGGCTGTGAATGGCGCGGTACATGGGCAGGGCTGGGGCGCGGCCATAGTTGCGGCTGCGATTGCGGAGGCTCAACGCCGCCGGATACCGATGTTGTTTGCACTGACCCGGGCGGTGCCGTTTTTTGTGCGCGCTGGTTTCGCAATCACCGATAAGGTGTTTTTTCCCGAGAAAGTTTGGCGCGATTGCAGTATTTGTCCGGTTCGGGAGTGTTGCGATGAAACAGCGGTGGTGCTGCATCTTGATTCGGTGCCGCATCTCTACGCAGAACAATCTGCAACTACGGGTGATTCTGCGGGTGCTAGCTCTGATATTGTGTAGCTACAATTGGTTGCGATCATAAAGATTTGCTACAGGAGTTTTCATGACTAAAGTGCTGATTAAGAAAGTAGTGTTGGCGTACTCAGGCGGCCTTGATACTTC
>CANNEJ010000225.1 GCA_947503585.1 Anaerolineales bacterium
CAAAAGACCTCTGCCCGAACCCATCAGGCACGTGGCGCCGGTGGGGTCGCGCGGTGCGGCGCTGCTGGCGGAGCGCGGCGAGGGCGCTTACCTGTACACCAGCGACGGCCGGCAGTGGCTGGACTTCACCTGTGGTATTGGCGTCACAAACACCGGCCACTCGCATCCGGCCGTGGTGGCAGCCATCCAGGCGCAGGCTGGCCGCCTGCTGCATGCGCAGGCCAACATCGTTTACCACCAGCCGATGCTCGACCTGATTGAGCAGCTGCTCACGATTGTGCCCGCGCCGCTCGATCAGTTTTTCTTCAGCAACTCCGGCGCGGAGATCAGCGAGGCAGCAGTCAAGCTGGCGCGCCAAGCCACCCGCCGCCCGAACATCATCGTGTTTCAAGGTTCATTTCATGGCCGCACAAATCTGGCCATGGCGATGACAACCTCAAAGACAATTTACCGCGCTGGCTACCAGCCGCTGGCTGCCGGTATTTTCGTGACGCCTTACCCGTACAGCTATCGCTTTGGCTGGGATGATGAAGCCACGACCAAGTTTTGCGTGCGCGAGCTGCGCCACCTGCTCAAGACGCAGACTGCGCCGGATGAGACGGCTGCCATCATTTTGGAGCCGGTGTTGGGGGAGGGCGGTTATGTTGCGCCGCCGCGTGCCTTTGTGGAGGCGCTGCGCGCCATTTGCGATGAGCACGGTATTCTGTTGGTTGCTGATGAGGTGCAGTCCGGGTTTGGGCGCACCGGGCGCTGGTTTGGCATCGACCACTTTGGCGTGGTTCCGGACATAATGATCATGGCCAAGGGTATTGCATCGGGCCTGCCGCTTTCTGCATTGGCGGCGTCGGCGCAACTGATGGCACAGTGGACGCCGGGGTCGCACGGCGGCACGTATGGCGGCAATGCGGTTGCGTGCGCAGCGGGTGCGGCCACCGTGCGCGCCATGCGCGCGGAGCGCATGGTTGAGAATGCTGCGGCGATGGGGCAGGTGCTGCAAGCCGGCCTGCGCCGTTTGCAAGAGGATCATCCGTCAATCGGCGATGTGCGCGGCTTGGGCCTGATGGTGGGCACCGAGTTCACAACTGTGCAGGGCGAGCCGCACACTACTGCCGCGAAGGCAGTGGTGAAGCAGGCGTTTGAGCACGGCTTGCTGCTGCTCACTTGCGGCACCTACGACAATGTAGTGCGCTGGATTCCGCCGCTGATTGTTTCCGAAGCGCAAATCAAGCGGGCGCTTGAAATCTTTGAAAGCAGCCTGCAAGAAACGGCTGCAGCTTGAGCGCGACTGATGAGTGAACAGCAACCGCCGCGCGGTGCCCGCATGGCGCCGTTTTGGGGAACAGTGCTGGCAATGGCAGCCGGCGCGCTGCTGCCCGTGCTGGCGTGTGGCGGCGTGCTGGCAGCATTGCTTGCTGCGGGCAGCGTGGTGCCCGGCGCTGCCCGCAGCGTAGGCAGCGGCCCGGCGGTCGCCATCATTCACGTGCGCGGGGTCATTCTCTCAAGCGCCGGCGCGCTGGACAGCTCTGCTGCGAACGCGCAATCCATCATCGAACACATTCGCGATGCGTCCGCAAACGAAGATGTGCGCGCCATTTTGCTGCGCGTCGAGTCGCCCGGCGGCAGCGTCGTGGCCTCCGACGAGATTTATCATGCGCTGAACCAGGTTGAAAAGCCGATTGTTGTCAGCATGGGAGAGCTGGCCGCATCCGGCGGCTACTACATTAGCGCCAACGCAGACTGGATTGTGGCCACGCCCAACACACTCACCGGATCAATCGGCGTGATCAGCGAATTCATCAGCCTTGAGGGCCTCTTGAACGACTATGGCGTGAGCGCGACCACAATTGCGACGGGCAAGCGCAAGGATTTTGGCAGTCTGTACCGCAATATGACGGATGACGAAAAGGTTTACTGGCAGGCCACCGTCAACGAAATTTTTGCAAGCTTTGTGGATCTGGTGGCAGCGGGGCGCAAGCTGCCGCGCGCACAGGTGCAGGCGCTGGCAGACGGCAGTGTGTACACCGGGCGGCAGGCGCTTGCCAACGGCCTTGTAGACGAGCTGGGCTACCAGCAGGAAGCGCTGCGCAAAGCAGCCGAACTTGGCGGCATCACCGGCGAACCGCGCACCATTGAATACTCTGATGAGCCCAACTGGCTGCAATTGCTGCAAGGCTTTTCCGGCCGCAGCGCGCTGCCCAGCCGGGCGGAAGTGCTTTCGCTGTTGAGCGTACCCGCGCTGCAAATGCGCTGGGCTGCGCCCTAGAGTTTCTTTGCGGGTATAACATCTCCATGACCAGCGCAGCCCGCATCCATGTTGAAGCGCTTGCCGGCACCATTGGTGCGCGCGGCAGTTGCACCCCGGAAGAAGCGCGCGGCCATGCGTACTGCTCGCAAACACTTAGCGGCATGGGCTATGCGCCGCACACAGAATCATTCCGGGCGCCGTTGTCTGTGTGGATGCCGTATGCGCTCGCCAGCGGGCTGGCACTGCTGGCCGCGTTTTTGTTTTACACGCAGGGCGGGGCGGGCGCGCTTGCCGGCGCTGCGCTGATGCTGCTGGTGGTGAGCTCAACTTTTTTGCAGCTGGCTCATCGTGATAATGCACTGCGCTGGCTGTTGCCCACCGGTGAAAGCCGGAATGTTTGGGCGCAGTGCGCTCCCGTGCAGGCTGCCACCGGTACGGTTGTGTTCGTGGCGCATGTGGACACGCACCGGCACGCCTGGGTGATGAGTGCCAGCGGCCCGTTTCTGCTGCTGCGCACGCTCAGCACACTGGCGCCCGCGGCATACATCGGCCTGCTGCTGGTTTGCGTTGTGCGCTTGTTCGCGCCGTTGCCGGAGCTGTATCCTATTTCACTGGTGCTGGCCGCGCTGGCGCTGCCGGTGTTCGGCCTCGCCCTATGGCCGGATTTCACGCGCTTTGTACCGGGTGCCAACGACAACGCCAGCGGAGTTGCTGCGGTACTGGAATACGCAGCCCGGCTGCGCGTGGCGCCGCTGCGCAGCACGCGCGTTATCTTTTTGTTTACCGGCTGCGAAGAGGTGGGCGCTTTCGGCGCAGCGGCATTTGCGCGCCGGCACCCCGAACTGTCCGACGCCAACTATCTGGTGGTGGACAACATTGGCGGGCGCGACACCCACCCGCACTTTCTGCTTTCTGAAACGCTGCTGACTGCGCTGCGGCCGGACCCGGCGCTGCTCGCTGTTGCTGAGCGCGTTGCCGTGGAGCATGCGTCGCGCCCCATCATGAGCCGCCACCTGCAAGCTTCCTTCACCGACCTCACCCCGTTGGCCCTTGCCGGCCGGCGCGCCATTGCATTTGTCAACTATCGCGCGTCCGATGGAATGATTCCGGATTGGCACCAGCCCACGGATAGTGTGGCGCGCATGGACTGGGATGCGTACGCGCGCACGCGCGAGTATGTGTGGAGTGTGCTGCAGGCGCTTGCCGAGCGCGGCTGAGTGACGAAAAGTGAGCGCGCCGCCGGAACAGCGGCGTGCTGCCAAAGCCCGGCGCCGGCTAATTAATGCTGACGCGTGCGCGCAGAATGCCTACTCTGGGCCGGCGACTGCCAGCACGCGGTGTTGCGGCTGCAAATAACGCCGCGCTGCTTCGCGCAGTTCCGGGCGCGTCAGCGCC
>CANNEJ010000226.1 GCA_947503585.1 Anaerolineales bacterium
GTGACCGTGTTTGGGAAGGGGCTGCGCGCACCACTAATGGTTTCGTCGATGACCGGCGGCACGCGCAATGCGCAGCGCATCAACCGTGTGCTGGCAACGGCTGCCGGGCAGGCGGGTATTGCCATGGGGCTGGGCTCTATGCGCGTGGCGCTTGAGTCGCAGGCCAGCGCTGCAAGTTTTGACCTGCGCAAGTACGCGCCGCACCTGCTGCTGTTTGCAAACCTTGGCGCACCGCAGCTCAACTATGGCTACGGCGTAGAGCACTGCCGCCGCGCCGTGGCACTCGCCGGCGCTGACGGTTTAATTCTGCACTTCAATCCGCTGCAAGAGGCCGTGCAGCCCGAGGGTGACACCAACTTTTCCGGCTTGCTCCGCAAAGTGGAGGCAGTCTGCCGGGCGCTGGCGGCCGATGGCGTGCCCGTGATTGCGAAAGAAGTGGGCTGGGGCTTCTCTGAGCCGGCCTGCAAGCAGCTGGCTGCGGCAGGCGTGGCTGCCATTGATGTGGCCGGCGCTGGCGGAACATCATGGAGCAAAGTGGAAATGCATCGCGCACCCAACCCGGCGCTGGCGCGGGTTGCAGCTGCTTTTGATGACTGGGGCATCCCCACCGTGCAGGCGCTGCACAATGCGCGCCGCGGTGCGCCGGATACGCTCACGTTTGCGTCCGGCGGGCTGCGCAGCGGGGTGGATTGTGCAAAGTGCATTGCGCTGGGTGCCACGCTGGCCGGTACGGCGCGTCCGTTTTTGCAGGCGGCGGTGGAGTCGGCTGAAGCCGTGGACACCACAATCGCAGAGTTCATCCAGCAGCTGCGCATTAGCATGTTTTGCGCCGGTGCGGCAGACATTGCCGCACTGCAGCGCACGCCGCTGCAGCAGCGCTAGCCCCGCCGATGGCCCAGGCGTTGGCTGACCGCTGCCGCGCAGCCCTGGAACAGGAGCTGCAGCGCCTACTCAACTTCCCGGTCGCTCCCGGCAGCGCGGATTGTGTTGCGCCACTGCTGCATCACCACATGGGCTGGGATGCCCATGCACCGCTGGCAGCCGGCAAGCGCACGCGTGCGCTAATGGTGCTGCTGTGCGCCGGTGCCAGTGGCGGCCGCTGGCAGCGGGCGCTGCCCATGGCAGCGGCCGTGGAGCTGGCGCATAACTTTTCGCTTGTACATGATGATATTCAGGACGAGAGCGCGCTGCGCCGCGGGCGCCCGACGGTGTGGAGCGTGTGGGGCAGGGCGCAGGGCATTAATGCCGGCGATGCGCTGTTTGCGCATGCGCACCTGGTGCTGGCGAATGCTGTACAGGTGCCGCCCGCCATGCGTGTGCGGGCGCTGCAGCTGCTGGGAGCCGCCTGCGTGGAGCTGACCGCCGGCCAGCAGCTGGACCTGGCGTTTGAGAATGAGGCCCGCATAAACCCGGAGCAATACCTGCGCATGGCGCATGGCAAGACGGCTGCGCTGCTGGCTGCGGCGGCGGAGATGGGTGCATTGGCTGGTGGTGCAACGGCGCGCGTGCGCACCCACTACCGCCAGTTTGGCGCGCACCTGGGGATTGCGTTCCAAATCCGCGATGATGTGCTGGGTATTTGGGGCACCACCGCCTCGGGCAAATCTGCGGCAAGCGATATTGAATCGCGCAAGAAAACGCTGCCGCTAGTGTACGGTTGCAGTGTGTCGCCGGCTTTGGCTGCTGCCTACCGCCCGCCTGCGCAGGGCGGTGCCGGCACCGCGGAGATCATCGACCTGCTAGAGCAGGCCGGCGCGCGCGCGTATGCGGAAGCCCGCGAGCAGGCAGCTGCGCGCGCGGCAGAAGACCAGCTGGCGCTGGCACAGCCGCGCGGCGCGGCCGGTAGTGCGCTGCGCACACTTACTGCCCAGCTGCTTGGGCGCGCCGCCTGATTGCCGGGAATCAGTTAATTAGCTTCGCGCTGCGCCGCGCAAACAGGATTGCCAGCAGCAGCCCGCCCGCAAACCCGCCCACATGCGCCCAGTACGCCACACCGCCTTGCATGCTGGCAGCACCAGCCGCTGCCGGCAACCCACTTAAAAATTGCAGCAGGAACCAGCCGCCAAGAAACACCCACGCGGGCAGCTCGATGAAGCGCACAAAGAAGAAGATGGGCACCAGCGTGACGACCTTGGCATACGGAAAGAACAACATGTACGCGCCCAGTACGCCGGCAATTGCGCCGCTGGCGCCGATCATGGGCACAAGTGAATCGGGCGAATAGATAACCTGACCCAGCGCGCCCAGCACGCCGCTCGCCAGATAGAACATCAAGTAGCGCGCGTGCCCGAAGCGATCTTCCACATTGTCGCCAAAGATCGCCAGCACCCACATGTTGGAGATTATGTGCATCCAGCCGCCGTGCAGAAACTGGCTGGTGAACAACGACACCACTGCCAGCGGACTCCCGGTTAAGAAGCGGGCGGGCACCACGCCCGCAATTTCAATCAGCTGGTCCTGCGCTGGGTACGCTAGCTGGAATTGAAACAAGAACGCTGCACAATTGGCTGCAATCAGCAGCCAGTTTACAAGCGGGAAGGAGCCGGACCGGTTTAGATCGCGCAGGGGCAGCATATTTTTATCGCGCCTGGTTGGTGGGATGTTAGCACGCTTGGCGCGCCGAAACCGTGGGAAAATGGCGGATGAAGGAGCAACGCATGACCGCCAATAATTCTGCGCCCATCAAGGGCATCTTTCCGCCTGTGCCAACGCCGTTTCATGAAGACGGCAGCCTCGCTTGCGAACACCTGCAGGCCAACCTGCGTGCAATGAACGCCATGCCGCTGGACGGCTATGTCATTTAGGGCTCGAATGGCGAGTATGTGTACTTGAGCATTGCGGAGCGCGTGGCCGCGATTGAAGCGGCGCGGGCGGTTACGCCGGCCGGCCGCTTGCTGATTGCGGGCTCCGGCATGGAGGGCACTGCCGAGACGATTGCGCTAACCCGCCAGATGGCGGCCGCCGGCGCGGACATTGCGATTGTGGTGTCGCCGTGCTACTACAAAGCTGCCATGACTTCCGCCGCGCTCGAGCGCCACTATCTGATGGTGGCTGATGCCGTGCCCATTCCGGTGATGCTTTACAACGTGCCGGGCTTCACCGGTGTGGACATGGGCGCTGAGGTGGCGATCCGCTGCGCAGCGCACGCCAACATTTGCGGCATCAAAGACAGCAGTGCAAATGTGCAGAAGATCGGGCAGATTGTGGAAGAGACGCGGGCGGACTTTAGCGTGCTAACGGGTTCTGGCGGCGCATTTTTGGGAGCGCTGGCAGTGGGTGCAGCTGGCACCGTGGCTGCGCTGGCGAATGTTGCAGCTGCGCCGCTGGCTGAAATGCAGCGCCTGTTCCTTGCAGGAAAGCTTGATGCGGCTGCGCAACTGCAGCGCCGCCTGATTCCCGTAAACATGCTGCTGACGGCGCGTTTGGGCATTGCCGGCTTGAAGGCAGCGCTGGCACTGCAGGGCTTGTATGGCGGGCCGGTGCGCGCGCCGCTGCTGCCGCTGCCCGAGGTTGAGCACGCAAACGTGCGCGCAGTGCTGCAGAAAGCCGGGCTGTTGCCGTAACGCATTGTATTTGGCGCGCACACTAAAGTGCGCTCAACATCTATGCACGCTGGCAATGGTTG
>CANNEJ010000227.1 GCA_947503585.1 Anaerolineales bacterium
GAACTAAGCCACGGCTCGTTGGTGGCAACCGGCTCCATAAACCGGTTGGGGTACCAGGTGTTGTCTGCGGCCTGTGGTGCCAGATAAGCCACACCTTCCGTGTCAAACTCGGTGTGCAGCGCAAGGATGTCCGCCGCGCTGCCACCGCGGCCATGCAGCATCACCACCGCCACGCGTGCAGCGCTCAACGCTGCGCCGGCAGTTAATACGGGCTGCCCGGCATGCACATCAGCCGCTGGAGACACTGAATTCAGAAAAGTGTGCGTTAGCGCAGCGCTCGCGCTCGGTGCAGCTGCCTGTCAGGCTTTGGGGGCGGAGCTGCTTGCAATGTGTTCAATCACGCGCACCCGTGAGCGCGGCTCGCGCAGCGGATGCCTCAAGAACCACCTTACCCAGAGGCCGGAGAAAGCGGGAACTGCGCTGCAGCAAAGGCTGCTTATGCAATAAAGTGATAAGCAAGTCCCCAAGGATTCCAGCATCAGTCTGCTCCCTGCGGTGCATGCACCCTAAATGGCTGCGGCCCATGCCGCACTGCTTAGCCCAGCAGATCTTGAAGTGCCGGGCGCACCTCGGAAAATTTAAATTTGTAGCCGGCTTGCTGCAGCGCTGCCGGCATAGCGCGCTGCCCGTCAAGTATAACCGTTGACACTTCGCCAAACGCCAGCTGGAAAGCAAAACGCGGCACCGGCAGAAGCGACGGACGGTGCAGCACAGAACCAAGAGCGCGGCCAAACTCTGCGTTGGTGACGGGTTGCGGGGCGGACAGATTGAATGCACCGCTTGCGCCGCGCTCCTCAATCAGGAAACGCAGCGCATCCAGCAGGTCTGCCATGTGAATCCAGGGAAAGTACTGCCGGCCATTGCCAAAGGGCCCGCCGGCAAAGAGCCGGTACGGCAGCAGGAATCTCGGCAACACGCCGCCATGTGCATTCAGCGGCAGGCCTATGCGGGCAATTGCACGGCGCACGCCCAAACCCGCAAGCTCATCCGTGCTGGCTTCCCATTCACGGCACACCTGCGCCAAAAAATCAGTCCCGGACGGGCTGCGCTCGGTGAATTGCTCGTCAGCGCCCGTGCCATAAAAACCAGTCCCTGACGCTTGCACCACCACAGCCGGCTTCTCACGCGCCGCCCGGACTGCCGCCATCACGGCCTGCCCGGCCTGCACGCGACTGCGCGTGATCCGCTCCTTCCTTTGCACCGACCAGCGCTGCGGCAAAAAAGAATCGCCGGCGATGCTCTCGCCAGCCAGATTAACTATTGCCGTGTCTGCATCAACCAGATGGCCCCATCCGGCTGCGCTGGCGGCATCCCACTGCAAGCTCTGCACGCCCGCAGCAAAACGCACCGTGCCCGGAGAGCGGCTGAGCGCAATCACCTTATTCCCGCCGGCAATCAAAACGCTGCTCAGCGCCTGCCCGATGAAACCACTCCCGCCTGTAATAATGATCCGCATCTAAATTGCTCCCGCGGCAAATTTGTCTTGCATAGTGTGCTAACCCGCCAGCATCAGGGCCGGGCCCGCCACAATGCGCAGCACTGCACCCAAACCCAACGCTTCGCGCAGTCCAAAAATTGTACCGCCAGCGGAGCCAGCCCGGCACCCAACAGCGTGCCCGGGTTCAACACCACGCTCTGCAATGCTGTCTAAGGCTGCTCAGGGCAGAGTTGGCTGCTACTGCATCCAGGATGGCGCGCAATCAGCCTGCAGCAGAAATGCCAACCCGGTGCTCGGCGAAGCCAGTACGCCGCGAACTACTAAGCGTCCGGCAGCGCAGCAGCTGCCGCACGCCCGCGACGCGTGCCAAAACGGGTGACGGCAGCCGCACCCAGGCCGGCAAGCACCGCACAGAAACCCAGTAAAGTGAACAGCCCGCCCAGCACTGGCACAGTGCCGCCGACCATAAAGGTCAGCGAGAGCACAAGACAGCCCGCCGCCGCTGCCAGCGCCGGGTGCAGCCCGCGTTGCAGTTGCAGCGCCAGCATGCGCCGCCCCAGCGCAGCTCCGAGCGCCAGCCAGCCGGCCAGCAGCCCAAGCAGCATAAGAATGAATCCCGCTACACCGGCAAGCGCCAACAGGCACGTGACAATCAACACCGCAGCTGCCATCGGCACTCCCGCTAAGACGGCACCGCCGAGCAAAAATGAACGCGGCGCATGGTCCAATAGTTCTTGCCCAATCCGCTCCAACTGCGCAGGCAACAACAACTGCGCGATGCCGGTAAGCGCAGCCAGCGCCAGCGCACCCACCAGCCCGGACCACCAGCCGCCAAAAGTAGATTCGCCCGTCCAAGCCCAACGGCCGGGCGCATCCAAACGCATAGGCACATCATGTGATCCGCGAATTACCGCACCGGGCGCCCGCTGTACCGTGCTCCCCACACTGCGGAAGTCGCCGTCAATTACAGCAGTATCGGAGAGTGCCCCGCCACCGCCCACTACCGTCAAGTTGCCGGTTACGGTGCCGCCGATCTCCAAGAGGCTGCCCACGGTCAGCAAATCGCCCTCAACCATTGCACCCGGCTCGACCACTACCATGCCGCCGAAAATAAACAGCGCACCACTATGCTCGCCGGCGCGCACAATGCGCGTGCGCCCGAACACAAACTCCGCCCCGGCGCCGCCGCCCTCCGCCGCCAGAACCATCGGCGCCGCGGCAAGCCACATCGCCAAAATCACAACCACGCGCGCCAAATTGCGTTGCATAATGGTCCGATTGGCGATGTTACCATGGGGGCAGCGGTTGCCAAAACTCCCGCGCTTCGCTATCCTATCCATTCCATGTACATTGCAATTGAAGGTGTGATTGGCGCCGGCAAAACAACCCTGGCGCGCCTGCTGCAGCCGGTGCTGTCTGCGCAAGTGGTGCTGGAGGAGTTTGATGCCAACCCGTTTCTCGGCGACTTTTACAGCGACCGCGCGCGCTTTGCTTTTCAGACGCAGATATTTTTCTTGCTGAGCCGTTACCGCCAGCTGCAGGGAGTGGCTGCCAGCCTGCAAACTGGCGAGAGCGTAATTGCGGATTACACTTTCGCGAAGGATCGGCTGTTCGCGCGCCTGAACTTGCACGGCGACGAGCTGGCAACTTATCTGCAAGTGTACGGCGCACTCAGCGACAAGCTGCCCCAACCGGACCTGCTGGTGTATTTGCGCGCCGGCACGCAAACACTGCTGCGCCGCATTGAGCAGCGCGACCGGCCCTACGAGCGGGAAATGGACCGCGCTTACATTGAAGCGCTGCGCAATGCTTATGATGCGCAATTTAATGACACGGCAGGTTTGCCGGAGACACTGGTGATTGAAACAAACGCGCTGGACTTTGTACACTACGGCTCGCACTTGGAACTGGTGGCGGCGCAGGTGCGCGCTGCCCTGGCTGGCGTGCGCCAGCCCGGCCTGCCGCTGGACCTCGCACACCCGCTAGCCGCCTGATGGAACGCGAGCTGCTGGTGCAGAACGCCCGCCGCTTTGCGGAGCAGCAGGCTTCGCAGCGCACAACGCTGGTAGCCGCGTATCTGACCGGCTCGGTGGCACGCAGCGAGCCGCAGCTTGGCGGCTCATCGGATTTGGATATTGTGCTGGTGGACAGCGCACCGCCC
>CANNEJ010000228.1 GCA_947503585.1 Anaerolineales bacterium
CGCTGGCGCAAACGCGCAAACTTTCCGTGCCGGGCGAAGGGCCGGCGCCGGCGCCGGTGATGCTGATTGGCGAAGGACCGGGCCGCAACGAAGACGAGCAAGGCCGGCCGTTTGTGGGTGCGTCCGGTAAGTTTCTGGAAGAGCTGCTGTTAGCTGCCGGTTTGCAGCGCGCGCAGGTTTACATCACAAATGTTGTCAAGTGCCGTCCGCCGGAAAACCGCGATCCACTGCCCGCGGAAGTGGCGGCTTGTGCCGGCTACCTGGAGCGCCAGATTGAACTGGTTGACCCGCGCGTGATTGTGACGCTGGGGCGCTTCTCGATGGCGCGCTGGTTTCCGCTTGAGCGCATCTCCGCCATCCATGGGCAGGCACGCCAGTTTGGCGCGCGGCTGGTGGTGCCCATGTTCCATCCGGCGGCTGCGCTGCACCAGCCCAAAATCCGGCCGCAGCTGCTGGAGGACTTTGCCAAACTGCCACAGCTGATTGCTAAAGCTGCGCCCTCTACCGGACGCAGCGCTGCCAGCTCCGGCACAAAGCCTGACCAGCAGCTTGATCTTTTTTAAACTGTTGGCTGCTGCCTGCTGCAATGGCAGTGGCTCAGCGAAAATTTCTACTGCGCAAGTTCTAAGCCAATCCGATTACATCTGGCATGCTACTGCATGCAGCTGGCGCACCAGAATCAAAAGCGGGCCACACGTTTTCCTAGTGCGCCCGCTCTTATTTTTTAGCCCGGCGGCTGCGGACTGCTAAGCCGCAACGGCCTCCGTTGCGGGCACGCGCACGCGGGCGGGCAGCGCAACTGCCTCGTCCGGCCGGCGCTGACGCAGCAGCGGACGAAATTTGTAGCCGTATACCAGCATGCCGCGCTCGCCGTCCTCGCGCAGCTTGCGCGTCACCATCTCCACCGGCATGCCAATGTGCACAGTTTCCCGCTCCACATCGGTAAGCTGCGCGGTGACCAGCGGGCCTTCGTCCAGCCGCACAAGCGCCAGAAAAAATGGCGCATCGTTTTCAAAGCCGGCCGGTGCATCATGCACCTGTGTAAAGGAGTAGACCTCGCCAAGGCCGCGCAGCCCTTGCGCTGCAAATGATTCGCCGGCGCACTGCGGGCAGTGCGCGCGCGCGGGGAACACCACGGTGCCGCACTGCTCACAGCGCAAGCCTTCCATGCGGTAGCGCTGTGACTGCAGGCGCCAGTTTCGGGATACTTCCATGAGGGGATCTCCTGTCCTTAGTTTTGCGCGCAGAAATTCTGCTGCGCCGGATTTAATTCAAACATTCAAAGATATGCGTGACGGCGGTGGCGCCGTTGCCGCCCAGCCCTTGCAGCATGCCGCGCCGCGCGCGCTGCACCTGGTTGGCGCCGGCAACGCCGCGCAGTTGCTGCTCAACTTCAACCGCCTGATAAACGCCGGTGGCGCCGCCCGGGTTGCCGCGCGCCTTCAAGCCGCCAAAAGTGGAAATGGGGATTTCGCCCTGCAGCCCAATTTTGCCGGCGTGCGCCAGCTGCCAGCCACTGCCGGGTTGTGCGTATCCGGCCGCCTCCAGCGCCAGCGCTGCCAAAATGGTGAAGCCATCGTGCAGTTCAAACAGGTCAATGTCTGCGGCGCCGCAGCCGGCTTGCGCCTGCGCCTGTTGCACAGACTGTTGCGCGGCGCGCAGCTGCAGCACGTCGCTGCGGTCTGCGAGCGCAAATGCATCGGTGCAGAGCGCGGAGGCTGCCACGCGAATGCGCGCTGCGGCCGGCGCCAGCATGTGCGCTGCACCCAGCACCAGCGCGGCCGCGCCGTCGGCTTCGGGCGCGGTGTCAAACATGTTCACCGGTTCCGCCACCATTGGCGCACTGGCAAAGCTCTCCGCTTTTAAATTGTTGCGAAACATGGCATTGGGGTTGGTGCGCCCGTTGCTGTGCGCGTTGACAGAGAAGCCCGCAAATTGCTGCAGTGACAAATGCTGTTCGTGCATGTAGCGCTGCATGATGAGCGCTGCGAGCGCCGGCTGGGTGGCGCCGTGCGCCGCTTCCCAGTCTGCGTCGGCGGCACTGGCGAGTGCGGCTGCCACGCTTGAGCCCACCTTGTCGGTCAGCTTCTCCACGCCCAGCACGAGCGCGGTGTCTACGGCGCCGCTGGCAACGGCTAGGTATGCCTGGCGCAGAGCGGCCCCGCCCGATGCGCCGGCAGCCTCCACCCGAATTGCTTCTATGCCGCGCAGGCCGCAATAATCTGCCAGCAGCGCGCCCAGCTGGCGCTGGCCGCTGAGCTGGCCGGCCAGCATGTTGGCCACAAATAAAGCTTGCGGGCGGGCGGGCCGGGCGGCACTTAGCGCGGCGCTGACGGCTGCGCGCGCCAGCTGGCGCAGCGAAAGATCCCAGTGTTCGCCGACCGCAGTTTGGCCGCTCCCCAAAATAAAAACGTCGCGCATTGTCGGGGAAGTGTTACTGCAGCGCCAGCTTGCCACGATAGCGCGCGTACAACGCATAATCGATCTGGGTGCGCCGGGCAATGTAAGTTGCGGTGCTCGGCGCCAGATCGCGCTGCGCTTGCATGCGCGCAGTCACGCGAAACGCAATTGCATCCGAGCCGGCGCCCGAGCCAAATGAAACCAGCAGCACGCGCTCGCCCGCAGCGGCCTTGTCAAACACGGCTGTGAGGCCAAGCAGCGCAGAGCCGGCGTAGGTGTTGCCAATGAAAGGAGCCAGCAGGCCGGCCTCCAGCTGTTCCGGTTTAAAGCCCAGTAGCTGCCCCGCGCGCTGCGGGAATTTTGCGTTGGGTTGGTGAAAAACCACATGTGCATAGTCACCGGCACTGGTGCCCAGCCCCTGCATCAATTCGCTTGCCGCAGTAGTGACATGCCGGAAGTAAGCCGGCTCGCCGGTGAAGCGCTGCCCGTGCTCGGGGTAGCGCTCGTGCTGGCGGCGCCAGAAGTCCGGCGTATCGGTTACCACGGAGTGCGAGCCCTCAATCTCCGCCAGAGACTCGGCCGCGGGCCCCAGCAGAATGGCAGCGCCGCCGGCGCCCGCGGTGTACTCAAGCGCATCGCCCGGCCGCCCTTGCGCAGTATCCATTCCAATTGCAACCACATAGCGCGCCATGCCGGAGCCAACCATGCCGATGCCGGCTTGAATTGCCTCCGTACCGGCCTTGCATGCAAACTGCCAGTCTGCCGCCTGGGTGTGGGGTACTGCGCCAATTGCCTCGGCCACGATTGTGGCAGTGGGCTTCACCGCATACGGATGGGACTCGGAGCCAACCCACACCGCGCGAATATCCACCGGATCGATGCCGGCGCGCGCAATCGCATTGCGGGCTGCTTCAATGCTCATCGTGACCACATCCTCGTCGAGGCCGGCCACTGCTTTTTCTGTGACTGCGAGACCGTTGCCAGTGTTGCCGGTCCACACGCGCGCAACCTCTGCTGCCGGCAGCCGGTAACGCGGCACGTACGCGCCATAGCCGGCTACGCCCACCGGCAGCACAGGCATCATAGGTTTAATTTCAGTGTGCGCTGGCATGGGCTGGTTCATCAGTTGGCCTGAAGTATTTCGAGCGCGCGGTCTGTGCGCAGCGCATGCTCGCGCACCAA